>NZ_JBVCWP010000115.1:0-11518 GCF_057460485.1 Boseongicola sp. | reverse complement strand
ATCCGATCCCTGCGACGACGCTTTCGACGGCGATGCGTCGGGACCGACGGGCGATCTCAATCCCCGATCTAAGTCGGTCGATGCGGTCGACCAGAAGCACAACATCCGCGGCTTCTGCCGAGGCGGCGGCGCCCCGGGCGCCCATGGCCACGCCCACGTCTGCAGCGGCAAGCGCTGGCGCGTCATTTACGCCATCGCCCACCATCATCACTGGACCATCTTTACGCTCAGTGAGGACCAGAAGAACCTTCTGGTCAGGCGTCAGGCCTGCACGAAGCGCGTCAAGGCCGAGGCCTTCGCTCACGCGCTCCGCAACCTCGACCCGGTCGCCAGTTGCCAGCAGAATGCGCTCGATCCCCTCTTCGCGCAGCCCTGCAAGCATGATGCCGGCCCCCTCTCTCAGGGGGTCCGCCATGACGAGATGACCCGCCACGTGGCCGTCCACCGCAACGGCGACGATGACCGAGCCGGCAGAAAGAGCCGGATGGTCACCCGCAGTTCGCCCAACGAGCTTGCCCACGAAAGTGTCGCCACCGACGATGACCTTGTGTCCTTCGACGCTTCCGACGACCCCTTCTCCCGGGATCTCCGTGACCTCAGAGGGCACGGGCAAAACGAGACCGCGCGCTTTTGCAGCTGTTACTATGGCTTGTGCGACTGGGTGTTTCGAGGCCTGATCTAACGCACCCGCAAGACGCAATATGTCGTCTTCGCCCGCACCGTCGTAGCTGTCTATCGAAACGATCTGCGGGCGCCCGTCGGTCAGGGTTCCAGTCTTGTCCAGGATCAGGATTCGGATGCGGGCCATCGCCTCCAGCGGTCCAGCGCCCTTGATCAGCACACCGAAATGCGTTGCGCGCGACAGGCCTGCGACCAGGGCGACAGGTACGGCCAAGATCAGTGGACATGGCGTGGCCACCACCAGCACGGCGACGGCCCGGATCGGGTCGCCGGTGAACCACCATGCAGCAAAAGCGATTGCAACTGTGACAGCTAGAAATCCCAGAGACCAGCGATCCGCCAGCCGCGCCATTGGCGCCTTGGACCGCTGAGCTTCCTCGACCAGGCGCACGATCCCGGCATAAGTGCTTTGTGTGGCAAGACGCGTCGCAGTCAGATCGAATGGCTCGCCGGCGTTTGTGGACCCGCTCATGGCCTCGGCGCCGCGAGACAAACGTACAGGGAGAGACTCACCGGTTAGCGCGGAGGTGTCGAGGAATGCGTTTTCAGACGCGATTGAGCCATCCACAGGCACGATGTCGCCTTGACGGATCAGCAACCGGTCACCAGGTTCAATCTTATCGAGCGGCGCTTCCTCTAGGCCGCCGTTCCGGTGCCGGGTTGCGGTTCGGGGGACGCGCGACAAGAGGTCGTGCATGTCGCGACGCGCGCGGCCCTCGGCAAAGATTTCGAGGAAAGTTCCGCCTGAATACATCACGGCCACAACAGCCGCTGCCAATGTTTCGCCGAACGCGAGAGCTGCCGTCATCGACAGAGCCGCAACGATATCAAGCCCGACCTCGCCCCGCATCAAGCTACGTAGGATCTCGACCAAAAGGGCTATCAGAACCGGAAGAACTGCGACAAACCAAACGGTGTCTGCCACAACCGCTCTGCCGGCGAAATAGAAGGCGAGTCCTGACACAAGGCCCGCAAGAGCAACCAGCAGAAGCGCCGTCTTCAACCGTTCATCGCTCTTTTGTTCCATATAGCTTAATTCCACTGCGCCAAGGTGATCGCCGCAGATTTACAGGAAGCAAGCCTCCCACGGCCACGCCCCGAATGCCTGCCTCATCATCGCGCAAGAGAAAGGGGGCGTCGAGGGGATGTTTTGGGGTCGTATCGGACCTTCGCTGCGCTGACCTCACAAGGGAGCGCTCGCTCAAGCAGCATCGTGCCCTTGCTCTCAACAATGCAAAGCGCACAGGATCGAAGCGAAACATCTAGTCCAACAAAGTATTCCACCATCTATCTCCCTTGTTCACAGCTATCCTGTGATACTATCGCGAGCTCGACCTCTGAACACAGACAGCCCAATTACGCATGCTCTGAGCCCAATTCAACATTACCGGGCGTAGATGCAATTGGCTGCGTTGTGCCCCTCGTCGCGGCTTTGTAAGAGGAAATTTGCGTGAGCCGGGAAGGGCGGTGACCTAAGTTCGCGGGATAATAAAACGCCGCCCATTTCGTTCCTTAAAACCAGTCCAGAGATCATCCGCCTTGCGGTGATGATGTATGTTCGTTTCCCACTTTCGCTTCGGAATGTTCAGGGTCTGCGTTTATCGATTTCGCGACTGGCTCGGTTGCGAAGTGTCAGCGTTCGAGCCGATGCAATATCGGTCAGCCTGATACTGACTGAGGAATATTTTCCCCGACAAGTTTGTAAGAAAATCCACGCGCTCCAAGCGGTCAAGGACAGGACCTTTCACCTCACTGAGGTGAAGTTTAATCCCTGCGTCTTCAAGTCGGAGATTAATCTGCTCCAAGCTTTCCAAAGCCGAGCTGTCGATATAATTTATCGCCGTGCACATCAGGACTACATTACGGATGTTCGGATCAGCGGAAACGGCTGCATTGACCGCGTCCTCAAGGTACTTTGCATTTGGAAAGTAGAGGCTTTCGTCAACCCGGATTGATAGAAGGCCGGGTGTTGTCTCGACCTGGTGCCGCTTGACATTGCGATAGTGCTCGCTGCCGGGGATGCGTCCGACAATCGCAACATGGGGACGCGCAGTTCTGCTAAGAAAAAGCGCAAGTGACGCCATAACTCCGATTGCAATTCCGATTTCGACACCCATCGCAAGCGTGCCCATGATTGTACCCAGCATCGCGGTGAAGTCCGACTTGGAGTAGCCCCAAGTGCGACGGATCGTTTCGATATCGATCAGAGACAGGACTGCTACTATGATTGTCGCCGCGAGTGTGGCCTTGGGCAGGAAGAAAAGAAACGGCGTGAAGAACGCAGTGGCAAGTGCGATGCCAATTGCCGTAAAGGTGCCGGCGGCTGGAGTCTTGGCACCTGCGTCGAAATTTACGACCGAGCGTGAAAAACCGCCGGTGACAGGGAATCCACCGGAGATTGCCGAGCCGACGTTGGCGGCACCAAGCGCGATTAGCTCCTGATCGGGGTCGATGCGCTGGCGCCTTTTCGCAGCGAGCGTCTGAGCGACAGAGATCGTTTCAACATAGCCTACAACGCCGATCATCAGTGCTGGGAAAAGGAGGGTATTCATAAGCTCGAGGTCCAGATTTGGCAGGGCCGGACGAGGCAGGCCGCGGGGAATGTCTCCGACAATGGCGACGCCTTGGGCGTGCTGTCCCAAGACAACGACGGCAAGTGTGGAGGCTATCACTGCGACAACAGGCGCGGCCTTGGACAGACTGCCGGAAAGGGGCGCTGATATCCCGGTGCGGGTCAGGAGTGGGGCCAGAGATCGCCGTGCCCAGACCAAAAATGCAAAAACTGAAACGCCGATTAGGAAGGTTGTGAAATCAGCCTCTGGTAGATTTGTGCTCAGGTCCAGAACCTGCTCGACCAGATTGTGGCCTTCGATCTGGATGCCGAGTATATTTTTCAGTTGGCCAAAAGCAATCAGCACGGCGCTGGCGGTAATGAACCCGGAGATCACGGGGTGACTTAAAAAGTTCGCAAGAAACCCAAGCCGTGCAATGCCCATGGCAATCAGCATGAGCCCTGAGATGAGCGCGAGCGCGATCGCTGTTCCGAGATACTCGGGCGTGCCGCGCGCGGCGATTTCGCCTACGGCCGAGGCCGTCATAAGCGAAGCCACTGCCACCGGGCCGACAGCCAGTGTCATCGATGTTCCAAAAAGAGTGTAAACAAGCAGCGGCGCGATGGAGGCATATAGTCCGACCTCGGGCGGTAGGCCCGCGAGAAGAGCATAGGCGAGCGATTGTGGGATCAGCATGATCGTCACGATCAGCGCGGCCACCAGATCAGCTGAAAAGGTTTCGCGATTGTATTTACGCGCCCATGTAAGGATGGGCAGATAACGCGTCACCATTTTACGTCCTTTCGCGGTTCTGTATTTGAAAAGTATTGGGACCCGTCCGATCAGGGCTAAACGTTCGGGACTGAGTTTTGCTGTGGGCTTACAATGCTCCAGGCAAGCGTCGATCGCGCGCCAGAGCGACAATAGGCAAAGACACGGGCGTCTGGGCGTTGGACGATTTTGGCGATGGATTGCCCTTGCTCAACCGGGTGTTCGCCGGGACGTATCGGTAGATAGTGAAAGCCCAGGCCCGCGACTTTGGCCGCCTGTGCAACGTCAGCCGATAGAGGTCCGTCTTCAATTTCATTGTCTGGGCGATTGCAGACTATGTCGGTAAAGCCTGACGCCGCGAGTGAGCGGATTTCATCTAGGGTGATTTGTCGACCAACCGAAAGTTGCGGGTGAAGCTGAGTGATCGTCATGAGTTGACCTCATTCAATTAGCGTTGAAAGGCGGCGTGCTGGGACAGCTACTAGCATTCCGGTGATAATGGCAGCCAGGAAGAGAAGACCTTGCGATCAGCCGAAAGTCAGCGACGCAAGCGAGGGTCCGGGACACAGACCAGCCCCATCCGGCACCGAAGAGAAGCGAGCCAACGACAAGATCGGGAATGAACTTCTGACCAGGGCGGCCAAGGAATGACCCGCCCGAAAGGGGCGAAGGTCGGCGTTTGGCGATCCGCCATGCCATCGCCATCGCCATCGCCAGGATCGCCCCACCCAACACAAAGGCAAGCGTCGGATCCCATGCGCCAAAGATATCGAGCCAGCCCAGCACGCGGGTGGTTTCCACCATGCCCGAGACCCAAAGGCAAAGCCCGAAGAGACTTCCACCCATTGTTGCGATAAGAGCGCGCATCAGATCACTCCTAGAATATGCTTGAAGTCGAGAACGCTGACGCCACCGGCAAAGAGGTGGAAATCCCTCGCGGAGAGCCACGCAGAGACGGGCGCGAGATGCCGCAGACGCTGTGGCCGCCGGTGTATGCATTCGCCAAGCGCGAGCCGACTGCGACCAACAAACCCGCCACAACGATCACAGTCGGATTGGTTTTGATGTGGGTTGTGGGGGTCAGCCCAAGCCAGGTGATGGCCAGCCATGGTGCTGCAATAAGTCCGGCGATGAACAAAAACCTGGCCCGCCAATCTGCGCGGCCCGAGCCGTCGATCAAGCCGCCTATAGTGGCGCTGGCACCCAGTATCCGACCATTTCCTAAAAGGTATACCGCTCCGGCGAGGCCGAAGAGATAACTATTACCAATCATGGGATTACAGCCTATTCACAGGGATTTTGAAGTAGACGTTTCCGTCAGGTTCTGTTGGCGGCATCTGCCCGGCGCGCATGTTGACCTGGAGCGACGGCAAGATGAGCCTTGGCATCGCAAGCTCGGCATCACGCGTGGTCCGCATGGCCACGAAGTCATCTTCGCTGCGTCCCTCGCCGACATGTTTGTTCAGCGTCCTTTGCTCGCCAATTGTTGTTTCCCATGCGAATTCGCTACGGCCTGGCGCCTTGTAGTCGTGCCCGACGAAGACACGCGTGTCGTCAGGCAGTGTGAAAAGCTTCTGGATAGAGGCGTAAAGCGCATTGGCCGATCCGCCTGGAAAATCAGCGCGCGCGGTTCCGAAATCCGGCATGAACAAGGTGTCTCCGACAAAGGCGGCGTCCTTGATCAGGTAGGTGAGGCAGGCGGGCGTATGCCCGGGCGTGTTCAGCACCGATGCCAAGATGTTGCCAACAGAAAATGTGTCGCCTTCGGAAAACAGTCGGTCGAATTGGCTGCCGTCCCGGGCGAATTCAGTTCCGGCATTAAAAACCTTGCCAAACGTGTCCTGAACTATGGTGATGTTTCGGCCGATGCCAATTTTGCCGCCAATTTTCTCCTGAAGGTACGGCGCAGCACTTAGGTGGTCTGCGTGGACGTGGGTTTCCAAAATCCAGTCGACGGTCAGATCACTGTCCTGGACGAATTTGATGATTTGATCGGCAGAGCGAAAATCTGTCCGTCCGGATGCATAGTCAAAGTCGAGAACGGAATCGACGATCGCGCAGTGTTTCGTTTCGGGATCGGTGACGACAAAGGACGCGGTGAATGTCTCTTCGTCAAAGAAGGGGGTTACATCCGGTTGCATGTTGGTCTCTCCGTTTTGCTCAAAACATTACATATTAAGAATTTATAATATGTCAACAAACAGGATAAAATTATATTATGTAAGTTGAATATATCGATTTGAGGATTACGTCTGGTGGGGAAGTGGCGGACGGATATTCTGATGGAACGACAGACATTAATGCCTGACGATGCCCTGCAATATTTTGCAGGCGACGGGTCCGATGCGCCCGATCAGGCCGCGCGATTTCTGAAATCACTGGCGCATCGTGACAGGCTAAAAGTGCTGTGTTGCTTGATTGATAAGGAGCTCTCTGTCGCCGAAATTGAAACAAGGGTAGGCGCGAGCCAGTCCGCCGTTTCGCAGCACCTGACGAAGTTGAAGGATGAGGGGCTGCTTCAGTCGAGGCGGGAGGGTCGTCAGATGTTCTACTCGATTGCGGACCCGACGGTTTTGGCGCTGATTGGTCTCTTATACCGCCGTTTTTGCGAGGGCGAAGCGGGCTGAAGTCGTTCCGCGTTTTCGGTTCGCCTTCAGCTTGAAGGCGCAAACCCGAGCATGAGTTGCTTTAAGCCCGCCGCCGCACCGACCAAAATACTTATGAAGGTCACCGGGGCGCTATAGGCAAGGAGTGAAAATGCGGAGAGGCCTTGGCCAACGCTGCAACCTATGGCGACCACGGCGCCGATGCCCATCAAGAAAGCCCCGAGGATTTGCCTGCGCAGTTCGCGAGGATCATCGCAGGCCTCCCAACGGAAGTGGCCTTTGAAAACGCTGCCGATGAAAGCGCCAAAAAGCACGCCGACGACCGAGCCGGTTCCAAAGCTAATACTGTTTCCAGAGGAGGTCATGACGTACAGCATTGTCTCACCGATTGGTGCTGAAAAGGTATGACTTACCACGGGCGTGGCTTCGAAACCGTTGCTTGCTAGCCACTGTGTGCCGGCCCATCCAATAACAATGGCAACTCCCACGATCAAACCCCAAAACACATGGGTGAACGAGCGTCGAAATTCAGTGTGGGCAAGGGTTCCCGCCACTATAAGTATCCCGATAGAGATACCGATAACTTCGGTAGACTGCCCGGTTAGCCGCGAGACCGACACTGCGATAGACGGCATCTCACTGGGAAGCTCCTGTTGAGGAAATAACCAAATCCTGAGAGCTGCCAATGGCCCGCCGAGGGCAATATAGGCGGACACGCCCATAACCAGAACGATCACAAATGATCTAAGGTCGCCACCGCCCAATCGTGCCAGTGCACCATACCCACAGTTGCCTGCGAGCGCCATTCCATAGCCAAAAAGCAGACCGCCAACGATGCTGGCCACGGGGCTCCATCCACGCGACAGGTAAAGCGTTTCCTCTAAATGAAGAAAACCAATTGCTGACAGTCCGAAGGAACCGATTATAGCAACGCCGATCGCGATGCCCCACATGCGCAAGCGCAGCGTGCTTTCTGCGTAGAAGACATCCTCGATAGCACCCAAGGTGCAAAAACGTCCAATTCTTGCCGCCAGACCAAGAAGCATGCCGCCCAACAGGCCAACAGCGGCCACCAATGTATCCTCAGAAAACATCTCAAGCATCATTGTATTCCACGTTCATATCACGCGGCTAATTTTGAAAATGCGTGAGCTTATTCGGCACTGCAAAACAGATCGTACACAACTTCCATTATCTGTTTCGGACGGTCATCAGTCAATGAATAGTATATTTGCTTGCCGTCGCGGCGTGGCGTGATCAAGCCTTCCAGCCTCAGTCTGGAGAGTTGTTGAGACACCGCAGCTTGTCGCGCTGACAAAAGTCGCTCCAAATCGGTCACGGACTTTTCACCGGTTGCGAGGTGGCACAGGATCATCAATCGTCCTTCGTGACTGATTGCCTTAAGGAAGTTTGACGCGCGCATGGCGTTTGTCGCCATCTTATCCATGTCGGCGGCACATGTGTTTTCGTCAAAGACAGGAAGGACCATTTTTCTCTCTCTCACGTCAAAGTTTCACCGGAGGCAAATACCACAATATCGTCTCGCATCTACGCTGCCTAACTAGATAAACCAATTTCCGCGGTTTTTAGCATCTGTCCAAGCAGACCCCAAAAGAAATCCTCTCCCGGATACCCCTCCAGTCGCGATATCTCTTTGCCGTCTACCATCAGCACAAATGTTGGTGTGAAGTGCAGCTTTCCCTTAAATGACAGCTCTGCCGGCATTGTTTGATTGATGTCGAGCCGACGCAACGGCGCTGCCTCGCCTTCAGATGTCTTCGGATAAATAGGCGCGATTTCGGCGTTCCAGCGCGCGCACCAGACACAACCGCGTTCCTCAATCATGACCAGAACGCTTTCTGCCGTTGCCGCTGTGGCCGACAAAGCAATCGCCAATAGTGTTGAAGCAAGCTTTTGAAAGCGCATGCGAACTGGCCTCTTGAATCTCATACAACATAATATGAATATGTGAATTACACAAGGGAGGTCGAGTCGCACGATGGATATCACATTTGCTGGCGCAGCCTTGGCTGGTCTGCTGTCGTTTCTGTCGCCATGCATTCTGCCGATCGTGCCGTTCTATCTGAGTTATCTTGCGGGAGTCGGTATGAACCAGATTTCGGCCGATGCAAAGATCGATGCGCGTGTCAGGGTTCGTGCGGTCCTTGCGGCATTGTTCTTTGCGGCCGGTGTTATCACCATTTTCATGGGGCTTGGTGCGGCGGCAACGGCTTTTGGACAGGTTGTTCGCGAGTATTTCGATGTTCTGCGATGGGTTGCGGCGGCCATTATCATAGTGATGGGGCTTCATTTCCTTGGGATTTTTCGTATCGGCTTTCTCTACAGGCAGTTGCGGGCGGATGCCGGAAACACATCGGGTACCAGTCTGCTGGGTGCCTATGTAATCGGGTTGGCATTTGCGTTTGGGTGGACGCCTTGCGTGGGGCCAGTGCTTGCGGCGATCTTGTTTATGGCAGGGGGGGAGGAGACCGTTTCAAACGGTGCATTGCTGCTGTTTGTCTACGGCGTGGGTATGACAGCGCCATTTGTGCTGGCCGCTCTTTTTATTGCGCCGTTCATGCGGTGGATGTCCCGGTTCAGAAAGCATCTTGGTCTGATTGAGAAGATCATGGGCATTATGCTGATCGTGTTTGGTATTCTTATTGCCACGAATTCAATGAATTACATTGCTCAATGGATGCTGGAAATCGGTCCCGACATCGGAGTTCTACGTTAAGCTGGGAGGCTGGTACCATGAGGAATTTTATCACACCGTTCGCCGTATTTCTGTTTTTCGTAACCGGCGCCTCGGCGCTTGAGATGGGTGATGACGGTTTGCACAAGGCGCCCTGGATGCGCGATACGTTCAAAGACATGAGCGAAGACCTCGCGGAGGCCGAGGCTGAGGGCAAACGCCTAATGGTTCTGGTTGAACAGCGCGGGTGTCTCTACTGCAAGAAGATGCACGAGGACGTTTTTTCGCAAGATGAGATTGCCCGCATGCTGAGCGAGGATTTCTTCGTGGTTCAGGTCAACATGTTTGGGGATGTTGACGTCACGGACTTTGACGGAACAACCTTGCCGGAAAAAGACATGGTCAGAAAGTGGGGTCTGTTGTTCACACCTACGATTCTTTTCTTCCCTATAGATGTAGATGAAGGTGTGTCTGCGGCTGCGGCTGCGGTTGCGTCAATGCCGGGTGCTTTTAGCAAAAGCACGACACTGGATCTTCTGAACTGGATTCTTGCAGAAGGCTACAGCGGCGAGGAAACTTTCCAGAAGTATCATGCCCGTATGATTGGCGAGCGCTCTAAGTGACCTCCGAAAAAAGTACGGTAGCAAGCTAATCTAAATGCAGAAAATCAAATAATTGAATTTGTTGTTGCCACGACCACTGTCTGCACGCTAATGTAACATGGTTTTAGGGAGGACGCATGAAGTATTCGGGATTGGCTTTATCCATTGCATTGGCGACGAGCGTGTCGGCAACCGCACAAGAAGTATCGCCCACGGCCGTCAGTTTTACGGATGGAGCGGTGGCGCAATCCTTGTCGGGGGTTGCAGGCGATGCGGCGCAGGGGCGGATGGTTGTCGGAAACAAGAGCCTTGGCAACTGCGTTGCCTGCCATGAGGTGAGCGATCTGGACGATGTGCCGTTCCAAGGCGAGATCGGACCGCCGCTTGACGGTGCAGGAGATCGCTGGAGCGAAGCAGAGCTTCGCGGGATCGTGTCGAATGCGAAGATCATGTTCGAAGAGAGCATGATGCCTTCGTTCTACAAGACCGAGGGCTTTATCCGGCCCGGCAAGGCGTACACAGGCAAAGCTGCCGATGATACGTTTGGTCCGTTGCTCACAGCGCAGCAGATTGAAGATGTCGTGGCGTATTTGACCACCCTCAAGGACTAACCGGCATCGCTTGATGGCGGTGGTTTATTCAGGAGAGAAAGAATGGAACTGACACGACGGAGTGTTTTGCAGCTTGGGGCCGGAATATTGGTCGTCGCGAGTGTGCCACTTAAGGCCTTTGCCGCCGGTGAGGATCTGATCGAATCGTTTACGGGCGGCGCGGACATTGCTGAGGGCGGGGTGACACTTACAGCCCCTGAGATCGCTGAAAATGGCAACACGGTGCCGATTGAAGTTGATGCTCCTGGCGCGTCAGAGATCTTGGTGATGGCGATGGGCAATCCGACCCCAAATGTAGCAACGTTCAAATTTGGCGCTTTGTCCGCATCGCATTCGGCATCGACACGTATTCGGTTGGCCGGGACGCAGGAGGTCGTTGCGATTGCAAAGATGCAGGATGGTTCGTTCGCTCGGGCCTCAGCAACAGTCAAAGTCACAATCGGCGGCTGCGGCGGCTAGATAAGCTTATTAGGAGATACAAAATGGCAGATGGTGTTAAGCCCCGCGTCAAAGTTCCAAAGACGGCTTCTGCCGGGGACACAATTACGATTAAGACCCTGATTAGCCACAAGATGGAGTCGGGTCAGCGAAAAGATGGTGACGGGAACGTTATTCCTAGGTCGATTATCAATCGGTTCACATGCGATTTTAACGGTCAAAACGTGATTGACATCACGCTTGAGGCTGCAATTTCGACAAACCCGTATTTTGAGTTTCAAGCAATTGTTCCTGAGGCCGGTGAATTCAAATTCACTTGGTACGATGACGATGGATCGGTCTACGAGGAAACCAAAGAGATCTCGGTCAGTTAAGCTTTAGAGCTATAGGGAGGACACAGAATGATGAAACTTGCTGGTGTTGCTGGCATCTTTTTGGTCGGGTTTTTTGGCGCGGTAGCTTATGCTGATCCGGCCGAGGATACGCTGATATTGAACGAAGACATCAAGATGGTAACGAAGACCGCAGCTCCTGCGCATTTGTCGGACGTCATGGATGAGGT
>NZ_JBVCWP010000114.1:0-11527 GCF_057460485.1 Boseongicola sp. | reverse complement strand
CAAACGCACCCCAGACGCGGAATACTTCGAGCAAGCAGAAATACGAAACGCGGCATGAACACCAAAATGATGCATCTTAGGCAAGCCGCAAAACTGTCTTAAAAAGCAGGACCACTTCAAAGGAGGCCCGAGCCGCGGCACAACGTGTCCAAGAGTGTTGGTCAGAGCGCGAAACGGCAGCAATGTGGAAGGAAGGGCGCTCTATTCGGGAAATGTCGGTTGATTGTTTTTCAAGTTGGTGACCCACCAAACAACAGCCAATCTGTTCTAAAGGTTCGAGCGTATGCTCAGGGTGTTGTACCCAAGTATCCTATCTTCCAAGTCTGCAATTCTCTCAAGAGTTTTCGGATCATCGCATCCTCGAAATCCTGGTGACCTTTCGCGACTTCAACAAATGCATCGGGTCCGCGAATGACATTTGACGCAAAATAGTTGACCAGATCACTTGTGGTTTGGTCTTCGACAGCGAGAAACGACACATGACCCTGACCGACAACAAGAGCATTAATCGTTACACCGACCAATCGTGAACTCAACTGTAAATCTCTCGGCTGAACACCAGCGTTAGATTTTCCGTCGCCTGAAATGTCTAGCGTCAAACGCGAACAATCACTTTGAGTTTCCAAGGCGGTGCGACCAAAAACCATTGCTTCACCCAAAGCGGTTTCGGACGAAAATCGGCGGCGATCTTGGTTACTCAGTAGCGTGGCAGCTTCAACAAGATCAGACTCGTCCGCCATTTCGGTCCAAGGTAGAATTTCCAAAGGTCCGCCTCGACCCGCCCAAATAAACACGTGTAAGCGAACGGGTGCGCTGGGAACTGCCAGAAATGCCTGTTGTACATCTTTGGCCAAAATTGCATTGGCCAAGCCCTTCATCTGAAGAGTGTACTCACCTTCGCTAACCGACCCGGACACATCTAGACCGAGAGCCAGTGCCTGGCGGCAAGCTCCTTGTACAACAATCGGCCACAACAAAAGGCAAAATGAGGCAATCCAGAAAAACCCGGTGCAACGCTTTTTCATGGCTTTAATTTTACAATTTATACGAGTTAACTTCAACTTGAACCAAAAAACCGGTTCTTCTGGATCGCGCCCTTCCTCCAAGGAGCAATGTATGACGAGGTTTCAGGCTTCTCTGAATGGATGGCCAGTCTAGGATCCGGTTCTAAAGCTGCCATTCGCTTCGGACTGCGCCAACGACCGCTGTGCGGGACTAAGAGAGCCGCAGGCATTACAGGTTTTCATGCACGGTTGGCGGACCGGAAAATCGGCATCACACACATGGCAGGCCGAGGAGTCTTTCGGACACTCAGCGCCGCAGTCCGGGCATACTTTAGTATCGGGCCCGTCTGACCGTAATGCAAAAGGCGGCGTCGGCGAGCGGTGGCGTAAGGTTTTCGAGTTGTACCGCATTAATGAAGACCTATTCTTGGAGGAATAAGTAGGCATTTCTGTACACAAAGAGGAACTTGGCCGCACATGACCCGCAAAGATTTCGATCCAGCTACGATTCAACCGGACGAGCGCCCCCCGGCTATGGCGAAGCTCTTCGACGGAGCAACGCCCGGCCCTTGGCGCGGATCAGTGAACGGTGAAACCCTGGGCGGTCCGGTCACAGTGCTGGCCTATGGCAATGACAACCTGGGAGAAGGCCCCTGCCTGCACGTGCATCCCTATGATGAGACCTTCGTCGTGACCGAGGGCCGAGCGCGGTTCTTTGTCTGAGGCCAAGTGATCGATGCTATTGCCGGTGAGGTCGTGCTTGCCCCAAAGGCATACCACATAGGTTCGAGAACCTCGGACCGGGGCGGCAACGCCGCGCGGCCGCCCTATTGCGTGAATAGCTTGCGCAAAAAAGCGTTTCGCTGCGCGAGTGTTGCGCCGAGATTGAAACAGAATATCGAGAACGTCCGTTGCCCGGCAGTCGCTGCTTGCAGCGATGAGTATCCGTATTGGTCAAGCCGTGTTTTGGGTCCATTTCCTCTGGTCTCGGAGCAGTGCGTTGGCCATGACGATCAGCTTTCGCATCACAGCTGTGATGGCCAGCTTCTTGCATTTTCCGACTGATATCAGCTGCTCGTATTTTGTCTTCATGTCGGGGTTGAATCGCGTTGCCACTACGGCTGGCAAATAGATCGCCCGCCTGACACTGGCGCGCCCGCCCTGGATGCGTTCCTTGCCTTGCCACTTTCCCGATTGCCTCGATATGGGTGCAAGGCCCGCCAGCTTCGCCGCCTGTTTGCCGGGCAGCTGTTCCAGCTTCTCACATAAACTACTCAAGTCATAAGACAAGAGGGGCTATTGCTGTCGATCGCGCGCCCAAGCCAGAATTTGCGCCCGCGGATAGGAATGACCACTTCATCAAGGTGCCATTTATCAGACGGCGCAGGCCGGTCCCGCCGGATGGAAGCGGCATACTTTGTACCAAACTTGCCAACCCACTTCCGGATCGTCTCATAGCTCACGATGATGCCGCGCGCCGCAAGTAAATCCTCGACATCGCGTAGGCTCAAGGGAAACCGAAAATAAGACCAGACCGCATATGCAATGATCTCAGGCGGGGAACGGTGGCCTTTGAAGGCGCCGGAATGTTTGGCTTTCGTCACGTCGGTCGGTACGATTTCAGAACAGGCCCCGCAAGTTGACGATGCCCCTCCAACTAAGGCAACGGTACATGTAACACGAATTTGAAAAGCGAGAAAAAGGCGACCATAATCAGAACGCCGCAGCCCCAGTAAAGGACGATGGTTTTAGCGGTCCAGTTTTCGTGCATTGCTGCAATCAGCCCGCCGGCGAATGCAATTGTTCCGGCTGCCAGAAACCCGACAACAGGCATCGCAAAACAGGTCAGAAACATTGTCGCGACAAGAAGTATGCGGCGCCACCAGACGCCCCGGCCAAATCCATCGCTATCAATGGGTCTCAGGAACCGTGTGACAAACGAAATCGCGGCCGTGATGATCAGAATAATCGCAACCGTTTGCGGAAAAACCTGGCTGTCACGGTCTGTATAGGAGGTCGAGTCGTAAAGGGTCACGAACCCGATAAGCACAAAAAGAGCTGATACAATCAGAGACCCTATATTGCCTTGGGATTTGGATGCTGAGGGCTGGGTCATCAGTCGGCCTCCATCCCCGAATTGTGCTGTTTTCGTGCCAGAAAGACGGGCAAAATCAACGTGATTATGGTGAAGGCCAGAATAGCTTGAGAAATGGGGCGTCCGAAGAACATTCCAACCAAGTTGTTGGTCGCGGCACCGATGATCCAACCCTGAACAAAGCCCTGCTCTGCGATGGGGCCCAGAATAAGGCCCAGAACAATAGGTGACGCCGCAAACCCGAACCGGGCGACAACCCAACCAAAGACGCCAAGACACAGCATGATGATCACGTCAGAGATGCTGTTGCGAATAGAGAATGTGCCAATGATCGTCATGAAGCCAACAGTAGGGACCAGAACTGCTTTTGGAATAGTAACAATGGATTTATAGGCGTATCGCCCGATGAGAAGTCCTGCGGGCAGCATCAAGACGGTTGCTATGAGAAGTCCATAGATGAAGGTGTAAACAATGGAGCCGCTTTGCGTGAACATCGCAGGTCCCGTGCGAACCCCTTGCACCAGCAGCGCGCCCAGAACGATAGCGTCCGGGGGTGTGCCTGGAATGCCGAGCACCAGCGTCGGGATGAAGCCACCTCCGACAGTGGCGTTATTTGCTGATTCAGTCGCCAAAATGCCATCCGGTTCACCTTCACCAAATCTCTGGTGGGGTTTGGCCGTGCGTTTAGCCTCAGAATAGGCGACTAGACCGGCAACCGAGCCACCTGCCCCCGGCAAAATCCCAACAAGCGTGCCGATAATGGACGACCGGATCAGGTTGAACTTGGACCGCATCGCAAGTCGGAAGGCTTCTCCGATGCGTACTGATTTGACATTGTCTTCAACCTGCAAATGCCGGTCGGGTACGGCTACGAGGTCGATAAGAACGGGAATGCAGTACAGTCCGATCAAGGCGCCCACAACGCCAAACCCGCCAATCAACACCTGACTGCCAAATGTCAATCGAATGTCTGCAGAGATCTCGGCGACACCCACGGTTGAGAGGATCATGCCAAAAGCGCCCCCTGCAAGACCCTTCATCAGGTTGCCATTCGACAGAGAGGCGATCAGCGATAGCCCGAAGACTGACAACCAGAAATACTCGATCGGACCAAATGCCAATGCGACCCTTGACAGAGGTGGTGCCAAAAGCAAAAGCGCAAAGGCGCCGACCAAACCGCCAAAAACCGAAGCAAAGCAAGCAAGCGCAACGGCAAGATCGCCATCGCCCCGTTTGGCCATGGGATATCCGTCAAATGTGGTGGCAATAGCGGACGGCGTGCCAGGCGTGTTTAGCAAGATGGCGGCATATGCGCCGCCATAAATGGCCCCTGTGTAGATGGCACCAAGAAGAATAAGTGCTGATGCTGGGTCCATACTGAAGGTAATTGGCACCAGTACGGCTAATGCCATAGTTGCGGTTAACCCCGGGATTGACCCCACAATTGTTCCGGCGATAACACCAAACAAAGCCAAAGCAATGTTGAACGGTGTCATGGCTGACAAAAAGTGACCGAGTTCCATAGTCGAGCCTGCCCCCCGAGGTTAACCCTTTGTTTGAACTACTCGATCAGCCCTGCTGCACGGGCGTCGTTCAAATATTCCTCCGCTCGGGCTGCCATAAAGTCAGCCATTTCATCAGAGTTGACATCCAGCATCGCAAATCCGCCATCCAACATCTTTTGCCGGAATTCAGGGTCTGCGTTTATTTCAGCAATCATGTCAGACCACATTTTGGTAGTTTCTGCGCTTGCTGTGTTCGGAAGGGCGATGCCTCGGTAAGCACCACCTGTCATGTCATAGCCAAGCTCTTTGAAGGTGGGAACATCCGGGAAGAGGGGATGCCGTTCGTCCATCGCAACTGCCAGCATTCGAACAGCGTCACCCTGAGCAGCCCCAACGGTTGTATAGCCCCATTGCGCTTGGACTTGGTTACCCAGCAGCGCCGTTACCGATGCCCCCGTTCCTTTGAATGGCACATAGGTGGTTTGAATGCCCGCCATCTTGTCAAACTTGATCTGTGCCAGATGGTTGGCGCTGGCCTTTCCGGAGCCTGACATTGTGACTTGCGCGGGGTTCGCCTTCGCATCGGCTACAAAATCAGCAAGCGTCTGATATGGGCTCGATGCAGGCACCACAATCGCATCAGGCGTGTAGTGGAACATGTAGAATGTGTTTAGGCTCTCGGTCGTAAAACCCACGTCCTTTTGCGCCGGCTTTATGATGATATGGGGTAAGTTCACGCCCATCATTGTCTGGCCGTCACCATTCAAGCCATTGAGCGAGGCCCAACCCACAGCACCGCCACCACCAGGCTGGTAGGACACGATCATGTCTTGGCCGAATTTTTCTTTGAAAAACGGTTGCTGCAAGCGCGCAGAGATATCGGATTCACCGCCCGGTCCGAAGGGGATGATGTAGTTTACAGGACCATTGAGTTCGGCGTTTGCGCCTGTGGCAAAACTTGTCGCGATGGCAAGCGCTGCGCCCGCCTTAAGGATTGATCTTCTCAGCATATTGTTCCTCCCAATTTGTGCCGTAGTCAGTATTTTGTGCGAGCCGTTGGAGGCCCTTATAATTATTTTATTCATGAACTGGTCGCGGAATGCCTCCAGCTCCATCGCAATAACAGGCAGCTCAAAGCTGTCACTTTCACATTCTCATACGATGCCAGTCATCTCCTTGGTGTCAATGGCTGACTGCGAAACAGGGCCACGGTCCTTGCCATGCACCTCGATCACGTTTTCGCAAACGCATGCCTTTGATTGCTCTTTTGCTTTGTTTTCTTGCCCGCGTAGGTCGGCTGATCTCGCTGGCAGTTAAACGCCCGATTCAACGGCGTTTGCATTTTTAAATTCGGACCGTTCCAAAGCTGTGCTTTGCAAAATTGAATTTTTCGAGTTGCTCAATCCAACTTTGACAGCAACATTGCGCCGATGCGTCTCTTCAAGAGGATTGACGATGGGATCTGATTTCAATCAACCTAGTGAGACTTTGCTGGCCCAACTAAAAAGTGTCGTCGGTGAGAACGGATGGAAAACCGGTGTCGATGCGTGCCGGTATTATGAAGATCCGCGTGGGCGCTTTTCTGGCAAAGGGTGTCTGATCGTCCTGCCGGATTCAACTGAACAGGTCGCCGAGATAATGCGCCTGTGCAACGACGCGAAGGTAGCCATTGTTCCATTTAGCGGCGGTACAGGCGTTGTGGCAGGTCAAATATCAATAGACAGCGGAAATGCGATTATCGTGTCGCTTGAGCGGATGAACAAGCTGCGTGAAATCTCTGTCGATGATGGTGTGATTGTGGCCGAAGCAGGCTGTATTCTGGAGAATATTCACACGGCGGCCAGCCAGCACGACCTCATGTTCCCACTGAGCATGGCGTCAAAAGGAAGCTGTTGTATAGGCGGTAACCTTGCAACAAACGCAGGGGGCATTCAGGTTGTACGCTTTGGAAATGCACGCGATCTATGCTTGGGTATCGAGGCTGTTTTGCCGTGCGGATCAGTTTACAGCGATCTCAGTCCGCTGCGCAAGAACAACACAGGCTATGATCTGCGGCATCTGCTTATCGGCAGCGAAGGCACGCTAGGGATCATCACGGTCGCGACGCTGGTACTGAAACCTGTCGACCCCGAAACCGTTACGGTCTTTTGCGCAGTCACCTCACCATCAGACGCGCTGAAACTATACAAGGGTATCCGCAAACACCTTGGTGAAAGTATTTCCGCGCTCGAATTGATGAGTGGGTTTGGTCTGGATTTGGTAACGACCCACTTTCCCAAATTGAACAAGCCATTTACTGAAAAATATGATTGGTATTTGTTGGTCGAGGCAGGCGGACCCTTAGGAACAGCTGGCCGCATGGAAGAGGCGTTGGCGGACTGTTTGGAACAGAACCTTTTGCTTGATGCCGTGATCGCACAGTCGGAAGCACAGCGAACGGGGTTATGGGACTTGCGTGAAAATACCCCTGAGGCCAACCGGATGGGTGGGGCTTTTTGCAACAGCGACACCTCTGTGCCAATAAGCAAGGTTGGAGCGTTTATAGAACAAACCTACCAGGCGATTTTCGAGATTCATCCTGACCTTCAAATCAATACCTATGGGCACATTGGTGATGGTAACATTCATCACAACGTCCTGCCCCCGAATGGTATTGCAAAGGCAGCTTTTATCGCAGCGCAGCCTGGGATTATCGACAAGGTTCGGCTGGCCATAAATGATGCAACCTCGCTATATCAAGGGTCGATCAGCGCGGAGCACGGGATAGGCAGGTTAAAGGCACAAGATATGGAAATCTACGCCGACGCCACTAAACGCCAAGCCCTCAAGCGCATCAAAACTGCATTGGACCCAAACAACATAATGAACCCCGGAGCCATTTACAGTTGATCATGTTTACTCGATCCATCAACCAACCATCGCCCCCTTCTCAAGAAGGTTGGTTCTTGGAATAATGGATTGCCCGAACCGCCAATCCTTACGGGTCTGTCTTAATGTATCGCCCCTCGCTGGATAGTATTGGCGCTTAAGGTGCTGCGAGAAAAAGCAGTTTGCTCGGAACAGTTTACCAATAGAATGCAAGTCTTTGGTGCAGCCGCCATTGAGATTGAACTGTCACATTTATTAATTTCCCACGCGGACTCTCCCTTTCGAAGAGGGTAAACTTGGTAACCCGAAGCGAACAGAACCTGCCGGCGAAAGATGGGAGTAGTTTGGTAGGAAGTCACCATATCTCAGGTATTGCTTGCAGTACCAGGTCGTGTACGTGATCTACCAGAACGTCACTCCGCGAGTTCTTGCATCAATTTGATTAGATCGGCTTTGCCTTCGAAACCGATGCCTGGAATGTCTGGCATCACGATGTGTCCTTCTTCGACCCTAACGCCATCAGGAAAACCCCCATATGGCTGGAACAGGTCAGGATAACTTTCATTGCCGCCCAGCCCTAATCCCGCCGCGATATTCAGCGACATCTGATGTCCGCCATGCGGGATGCAGCGGGAGGGCGACCAGCCGAATTGCCGCAGGATGTCCAATGTGCGCAGGTATTCGACCAGCCCATAAGACAGTGCACAATCGAATTGCAGATAGTCGCGGTCGGCGCGCATACCGCCGTAGCGGAGTAGATTGCGAGCGTCCTGATGCGAGAACAGGTTCTCGCCTGTTGCCATCGGCGCATCATAGAATTCCGATATCGCGGCTTGAAGTGCATAATCCAGCGGATCGCCGATTTCCTCATACCAGAATAGCGGATACTCGCGCAGCATCTTGGCGTAGGCAATTGCCGTCTCCAGATCGAAACGACCGTTGGCATCCACTGCAAGCTGCGCATCGCTCCCTATTTCATCCAGAACGGACTCGATCCGCGCCCGATCATCGTCCAGCGGGGCGCCGCCGATCTTCATTTTGACCACGTTATAGCCGCGATCGAGGTACCCTCGCATCTCGGCCCGTAGGGCGCTGTTGTCCTTGCCGGGATAATAATAGCCGCCCGCTGCATATACGAAGACGCGCGGATCGGCTTCACGGTCCTTCATCTCGGCCAGTAAACGAAAAAGCGGCTTATCCGCAATTTTTGCCACCGCATCCCAGACAGCCATGTCGATCGTCCCGACGGCGACCGAACGTTCACCATGTCCCCCCGGCTTTTCGTTGGTCATCATCGCGGCCCAAATTCGGTGTGGATCGAGGTTTGTGCCGTCCTCATTCATAAGGCATTCTGGTTTGGCCTCCAAAATACGATCTCGGAACCGTTCGCGGATCAGGCCACCTTGTCCGTATCGTCCGTTAGAATTGAAACCGTAGCCGACAATCCGCCGCCCGTTGTGCATCACATCCGTGACCACCGCGACAAGGCTGGTAGTCATCTTGCTGAAGTCGATATAGGCGTTGCGGATGGGCGAGGCGATGGGTTTGGTCACTTCGCACACATCAATTATTCGCATTGGGTGGTCCTATCAAATTGGGACAGTTGAGAGCCTTATGTTACGCTCCACTTTAGCGAAAAGCGAATGCGGATGAAGGTCGCAAGACTGCCGTTATGGGAGTATCCTCAACGGGCATTGGTATGGCGCCAGATGTTCAAGAAATAGCAATAACGCCGGATTTTACGACCAAAAAAAGCGGAAAGGGGAGCGGGCTAGGTCTTAGTGGTAGTGTCGCAAAGTTTCGGATTTCAGTTGCGTTGCCGGGCCTGTCTAGCCAGACCCCACACTTTCCCGAGACTAAGTCAGGATTGAAGAGTTGATCAGTTTCAAAGGCGCGCAGTACCCGAAATCCGTGATCCTATACGCCGTGTATTTCTACGTTCGCTTTCCGGTCTCCTATCGTGATCTCGAAGAGATCATGGCCGAACGTGGCGTCGATTTGGATCATGCAACGCTCAACCGATGGGTCGAGAAATACGCGGGCGCTATTGCCGAAGAAGCGCATCGCTGGAAGTCTCCGACTGGCCGCTCGTGGCGAATGCCTTCTCGGGACATTGCTATGCAATGCCCTGTCAGGTGAGAGATGAGACCTATGTCAAAGTAAAAGGTGAGTGGACATGCCTGTACCGCGCAATCGACAAACTAGGAAACACCCTTGATTTCATGCTCTCCGAGCGACGTGACGAAGCCGCGGCGACCGCGTTTTTTATGAAAGCCATCGGCAACAATCGCTGGCCTGACAAGGTTGTCATAGATAAAAGTGGATCGAATACGGCGGCCTTGTTCAACATGAACTGCCTGCTCGTGATGTGCGGTTGGTGTTGGTTAATCACTGTCCGGCGGACGAAATATCTAAACAACATCATTGAGCAGGATCACCGTTTCATCAAGAAGCTCACTCGCCCGATGCAAACGTTCAAATCGCTGAATTCAGCTTCGGCTACTCTTGCCGGAATTGAAGTCGCGCACATGATTCGAAAGGGTCAATTTGACCAGTCAGACCAGTCTGGCTTCGCGCAGTTCGCCGCTCTCGCTGGATAGGTGTGTCCGCTAGCAAAGCTTACTTCGGCTTGGCGGAAACTTTGCGACACTACCCTCTAGCCTGCCATCCGGTTATGAAGCATCAGTTTTGGCTTCATCCTATAGGCGAACGTTGAGACCGGCCCTTTGCGGACATTGAACTGCCTTCCGTCATGCTGCGGTGCGGCCCGTCGAACCGGCCATTCGTGCATCGTGCAGCATGTTCTTGGGCCAAGTGACCGCAACGCGGGACAAAGCGGGATTTCGGAGGGGCCGGGGTCATCCCGGTCAGATAACTGGAAGAAGCTTTTTCACATAAGAGCCTGCAATGCCTGTGAAGGTGTAAAAATCCAACTCATCTTCCAGTTTAGCGACTTCAATTTCTGAGAAATAGCGCAAGCGAGAACGCATTTTCTCAATAGCAGATATCGGATGAGTTGCATCAGAGGCCGGACCTGACGTGCCATTTTGGCAACGTAAGATCTCATCAGTTCTGATTACAGAGGTCATCATACTCATACTGGCACTCATTACTAATTAACACATACCACATATTGCATATATTTTTGTTTGGAATGGGGCGCAAAATTGGCTTTTACGCATTCATTGTCGGTCGTGGCAAAGGGCTTCGACTTCGCGGGCTTCAAGCAGCCATTTGATGCTTTGTCCAAGATTTCCTCGGGAGCGACATAGACAGGCCCCAATTGGAAAGTTTACCCTTGGAAAGGAAGATCGACTGTTGTGTATGGGACGGTCAGGTTTTCAAAAGAAAGGGGGCCGCCAGTTAAGGCGACCCCAAGACAACACACACACTCGTTACTACCTCAGTAGTGTCGCCGAACAAGCTGACCCTATTGAGGCATCTTCAGACAGTCTTCGAGACGATTTGGTGACGTCTTCAGGCTACCGCATCGGATCGAAGAAGGAATAGATCACCCAGGGGGTGGCCTAGTTGGCCCTCGCTGATAACCCAGCATTAGACGTTTGACGTCAGACGCGACGGAAAGAGGGACACGATCTCCGATCGTGTTGTACTGAGCACCTCATAACAAGGACGGGTAAAGGGATTGGGTTCCCCCTTTTGCTTCCATGCGGAGTAGCTCCGCAGCGTTAGGCTGGAGAAGATGAAGTAGAAATATCGATAGATCGGGGGCATGCGCGCGAAAGAAGGCGCGAAAATTTTGCACATGGGACACTCACAACACTGGTTAACACTTACTACACGACCTTTATTGCAGACAGGTGCGGCAGGACTAAGCCGGTATCCGAAATTTTTCGGGTAAATTAATCGCCACCTGCAAACAATCAAAGCCGTAGAGCAGCATTGTTCGTGAAGCGGGTTCGGTCAGGCTGGCTCGCATGCTGGTCGTCCTTATTGAGCCGCAAGCGAACGACTGCCATGGGCTCACTGCTGCCGTTAGCCGCATCGCAGCGATCCTGCCAAACGATCTCGCCCCGACCAACATGAACGGCCCT
>NZ_JBVCWP010000113.1:0-11551 GCF_057460485.1 Boseongicola sp. | reverse complement strand
GTGATTTGGTACAAGCCCCTTGAGGTAGCCGCGTTTTCTGATCGCAAGGCGCTGGCTAAAGCCGCAGAGGAGGCCGTGCGAAGCGCGTTTGTGAAGCCGTCTTAGGACATCGCCTCGATCAACTGACCAAGGGCCTGCGCGGCGTCGTCTTCCCGCCAGATTTCCTCGCCGATGCCGAAAAAGTCGGTGACCGGTGCAAGGGCTCGAATAACTTCGGGCGTCAGCGCGCCTTCTGCGACCACCGGCACTTCAATCATCTCGGACCACCATGCAAAAAGATCATGGTCTGCCTTGGTCCCGTCGCCAAGGGCAGTGTCACCAGCGGGGCCGAACGAAACATAGTCTGCTCCGATCTCGGCTGCGGTTATGCCGTCATGGCGCGACGCTCCGCAGTAGGCACCGATGATGGCGTCGGCCCCAAGCGTCTTGCGCACCGCACGCATCGTGCGCGCGCCATCCAGCAAGTGCACGCCGTCGAGGCCAAGACGTTCGACAAGGCCGACATGTGTTTCGATCACCAAAGCCACGTCTGCTTCGTGGCAGATCGGACGCAATGTATCGCCAGCGCGCGATAATGTGCTCTCGTCGCTCGTTGCCATGGAAAGCCGCACACAGGCCACATCGAACGCGTCGAGCACTTCTGCAAGCCGTGCAGGAAAGGTGGATAATTCAAAAGCAGGTGGCGTGGAAAGATAAACCTGCGGGCGCGTGTCGTCGGCCATTTTCGGCTCCGAATACAAGGTGTTGGCACGGGCTATAGCGGTTGTGTCACTTGGGGGGAAGGCTTCTGGCATTTTCCATCGCAAGTGTCATCGACGGGCCGCGCCGGGCGTCGGCCATTGCCGCGTCGCTGACCGACCATTCCGCCCATACGCCGCCCCGTGAAAGCCATTGGGTATGTTCCGTCGATGGTTAGGCCTTGGCATGGCGATCCTGGCCGACAGGTCCTTTGTTCACGCTCTACATCATGTGAGCGTCAAGCATGAAGCGGAGACCTCCGAACATGCGCTTTTCTTCAAAAGTAGTGCGATCGGTGAGGTCACCTCGGATGAGTTCGGCCAGACCTTCATCGTATGCCATTTCGGCACCTCCCTTGTGCTTTTCCGCCCCGGATCCTAAGACCCCGGACGACCCCTTGGAGCCTATGGTACATGACCCAACCCGCTTTTGTCCTTGTTCGTCCGCAGATGGGCGAAAACATCGGTGCGGCGGCGCGTGCGATGTTGAACTTCGGGCTGGAACAGATGCGGATCGTGGCCCCGCGGGATGGCTGGCCGAACCAAAGCGCAATCGCGATGGCAAGTGGTGCCGGGCGGTTGTTGGATGAGGCGCAGTTGCACCCCGATTTGGCCGACGCAATTGCGGATCGCACGTTCGTTTTCGCGACGACGGCGCGGTCGCGGGATCTGGCCAAGCCCATATTTTCGCCAGAAGAAGCGATGGCCGAAACTGCGCGCCGCATCGCGGCGGGTGAGCGGGTAGCGGTACTGTTTGGTGCCGAGCGCGCCGGGCTTGAAAATGAAGATATCGTAAAGGCGAATGCGATTGTCTCAGTGCCCGTAAACCCAGAGTTTCCTTCCTTAAATCTGGCGCAATGCGTCTTGCTTATGGGCTATGAGTGGCGCCGTGCGACCACCAAAGTCACCCCGTTTGAATTGGAACTGGCGGGCGGCGAAATGGCATCCCAGATAGAGGTTGAAAAGCTGGCTGCACATTATGAAAGCCGCCTGGATGTGGCGGGATTTTACTTCCCCGAAGCAAAGGGCGAAGGGATGAAGCGGACCATGCGCAACCTTTGGTCGCGGATGCCGATGACACGCGCCGACGTGCAGATGCTACACGGGGTCCTGCGGCAGATGGTCCGCTGGAAAGAGCGTGGCGATTGACTGGACGATGGTCTGTGCGAGGCCTACATTCTGGATGAATGAGCGGAGCAGATAATGGCTGAAAAGCGCAGCATTTTTGAAGAGGTCGGCAACGACACCAAGCGAGCAGATATGCCGAAGGGCGGTCTGATCGATGGAGCACGTAAAGGCGCGCGCGGGGCGATCCGGGTCTGGCTTATGGTGCTGTTTTCTCTTGTCGTTCTGATGATCGCTGTCGGTGGTCTGACACGGTTGACCGATAGCGGCCTGTCGATCACCGAATGGCGGCCCGTGACGGGCGCGTTACCTCCGATGAGCGAAGCTGCTTGGGAAGCCGAGCTGGAAAAATACCGTCAAATCCCGGAATATCAGTTGCAGAACAAGGGCATGAGCATGTCCGAGTTCAAAGTCATCTATTGGTGGGAGTGGGGGCATCGCCAACTTGGTCGCGTCATCGGCCTCGTCTGGGCGCTTGGGTTCTTTTCCTTTTTGTTAATGAGGAAGATCCCCAACGGCTGGACCGGACGATTACTGGTTCTGGGCGGCCTCGGCGGCCTTCAGGGCGCGATAGGGTGGTGGATGGTGTCTTCGGGGCTGACGGGGGGCATGTTGGACGTGGCGTCCTATCGGCTGGCAACGCATCTGGGGCTGGCGTTTGTGATCCTTGGGGGGATCGCGTGGTTCGCGATGTTGCTGGGACGCACGGATGCGGACCTGTTGCAGGCGCGCCGCGCACGCGAGGGTCGGTTGTTCAGCATGGCGACGGGACTGACGTATTTCGTGTTCTTACAAATTCTCCTTGGCGCTTTGGTTGCCGGCATTGATGCCGGGCGCAGCTATAACGAATGGCCATTGATGGGCGGGTCTTTCGTGCCACCTACGGCGTTTGATCTTGAGCCGCTTTGGCGGAATTTCTTTGAAAACGCTGGCTTGGTGCAATTTATACATCGCGTGTCGGGGTATCTGCTTATGGCGTTTGGCCTTATCGTTTGGTGGCGGTCACGCGGGTCTGGCAATGGTGATACGCGGTTCGCGTTCAATTTGGTTCTGGCGCTGATGGTCGTACAGATGGTTATCGGGATCATGACAGTGCTGTATTCGGCGCCCTGGCAGATGGCCATTCTACATCAATTCACGGCGGTGTTGCTTTACGTCGCTGTTCTGCGTGCTCGGTTCCTCGCGCAGTATCCCATGGCTCAATCCGTGCGAGGCAGAACATGACAGTATTTCAGAAGCTTATGACGTTCCAACGCGAAACCGAAGCGCTGGGGCAGGTGATGGGCCGCTTGAGCTGGGACCAGGAAACGGTGATGCCCGAGGGAGCGTGCGAGCAACGCGCCGAGGAGATGGGCGCGCTTGACGGGGTGTTGCACGGGCGACGGACGGACCCTCGGATTGGCGAGTGGCTTGAGATGGCGCAGGCCCCCGATGAGGCGGGCGTGCGACAGTTGGAGGAGATCCGCGTCGAGTTTGAGCGTACTCTGCGGGTGCCTGCGAAATTGTCGGCGGACTTGGCGCGGACCACGTCCTTGGCGCACCGTGTCTGGGCTGAAGCGCGCGCGGCGAACGACTATGAGATGTTTGCACCGAAGCTGTCGGAAGTGCTTGATCTGACGCGGGAAAAAGCAAGCGCGCTGGCAGATGGCGGTGATCCCTACGACGCGCTTTTGCAGGACTACGAGCCGGCCGCGACAGGGGCCGAACTTGAGGCGATGTTTGGCGCTTTACGGCCGAGATTGGTAGAGTTGCGCGAACGCGTGTTGGGGTCTGAACGCCACGTGCCTGCGATCGATCGTGAGTTTGCTGAGGCCGGGCAGATGGCGATTTCAACGAAGCTAGCCGAAGCGTTTGGATATGACGGTGCGCATGGGCGGATTGATAAGGCGGTGCATCCGTTTTCAAGCGGCTCTGGGTTGGATGTGCGGATCACGACGCGGACAGAATTGTGCAATCCAAGCAATTGTTTTTACTCGACGATCCACGAGGTTGGGCATGCGACATACGAGCAGAATGTGGATCGCGCGTATCTTTTGACGCCGCTCGGTCGCGGGGCGTCCATGGGGGTGCATGAAAGTCAGTCGCGCATCTATGAGAACCAGTTGGGACGCTCACGGGCGTTTACGGGATGGTTGTACGCCCGGATGCGGGAGACGTTTGGCGAGTTTGGTGTGGCCAATGAGGATGATTTCTATGCTGCGATAAATCGTTGTCATTCCGGGTTTGTTCGGACTGAAGCTGATGAGGTGCACTATAATCTGCATGTGCTTATGCGGTTCGATCTGGAGCGGGATCTGGTCGCTGGACGGCTCGAGGTGACCGACCTTCCCGAAGCCTGGAATTCACGTTTTTCCACTGACTTCGGGGTTGATGTTGATGTTCCGGCGAACGGTGTGCTTCAGGACGTGCATTGGTCTGAGGCATTGTTCGGATACTTCCCGACGTACACGCTTGGGAACGTCTACGCAGGGTGCCTCAATCAGGCGATGCGCACCGAGGTTTCGGGGATTGATGAGGCCTTGGCGATGGGTGATACAAGGCCTGCAACCGATTGGTTAGGCGAGAAAATTCAACAGCACGGCAAGCGTTATTTACCGAAAGACCTGATCGCGAGGGCGACGGGGGCTGCACCTAGTGAAGCGCCTTTGCTGGATTACCTCGATGCGAAATTCGGCGACATTTACGGCGTGTAGAGGCAATGACTATAACACGTCGGCTTTGTGTCGGTGCAGGCGTTCGCAGAGTTTACCTTGGCTTAACAGCCCACTTGATGGCAGGATCCTTCACTCCAGCGCGGATAAAGTCCTTCACGGCGGCTTCATCCACGCAGTCTATGATTGGGATATACCAGCAGCTTTTATCGCGCTTGTGGGGGCCAAGACGGGCGGCGATGTCGGGGAAATTTGAGTGGCCGGACAGGATGTGCAGCGAGATGTCTTTGGCGCGCATGTTGAAACCAGTGGCGAAGAAATCACCGGATCGGGCGCTTTCGTAGGTGTAGTGATACTCGCCGTAGGCGATCATTTTGCCCCCAAGGTGCGGCTTGCGTCTTGTGGCCTCTCGGAAGAGGGCATCGAGGCGGTCTGCTTCGGCGCGTTTTTTTCGGGTCGTTTATCACATCTTGCGGGTTTCCCATGGATGGTTCCTTTGGCAAGGTTGCGCTCAAGTTAACACGGAGAGGGCAGGCCGTCATGCAGCCGAAACTGACACTGGACGAGGTGCGCGATTTTGTGGCGCGTGAATTTCCGCAGATGGCGGATATTTACCGCGTCGATGCGGTGGGACCGATGAGTGCGCGCGTGTCGATGATGCCGGATGAACGCCACCTGAGACCCGGGGCGACGGTGTCGGGCCCGACGATTTTTGGGTTGGCAGATTGCGGGGTATATTTCGCGCTTATGGCGATGATCGGACCCGAGGCCTTGGCCGTGACGACCAATGGATCGATTGATTTCATGCGCAAACCGGTGGCGGGAAAGGCCTTGGTGGCCGAGGTCACGTTATTGAAGGTTGGGCGCGTTTTAGCGGTTGGTGATGTCGCGGTACATTCAGATGGCTCGCAAGCCCTGATTGCGCGGGCGACGTTTACGTATTCAATCCCGCCAAAAGGCTGATGTGCGTAAACACTTTGTTTCCGCCTGGGCGCTAGGTCAAAGACGTTCCGGCAGCTACAAAGAGGTTATTGATAGCTGGGGGGCTGTTCAAAATGCCAAAACGATTTGTGTCCTTTTTACGAGGTGACCCGGATGCTGTGCCGGGCGACTACCTGTTGGCGATCGTGGCCGTTTTCGGGATTATGTTCGCGGTGATGGCGCGCGCGCTTTACTAACGTACCCGCGCCAAGCGCCTTTAGGAATACATGCCGTCGTAGATCGGTTCGAGCGTTTCTGGATCAAACAGGCTTGAAACAGACGTACCGTGCCAGATGTTCAGGATGGCTTGGGCGAAGATCGGCGCGGTCGGTACGATGCGGATGTTTTCGGCCGCTTTCGTAGCTTCGGTTGGCTCGATGGAATCGGTTATGACAAGACTTTTCATGACAGAAGTCGTCACGCGTTCGATGGCAGGGCCAGATAAAACACCGTGGGTGATATAGGCGTGGACTTCTTTCGCGCCGGCCTGCATCAGTGTTTCCGCGGCCTTGCAAAGCGTTCCAGCGGTGTCGACGATGTCGTCGATGATAATGCAGGTTTGCCCCGTCACATCCCCGATTACGGTCATCTCGGCAATCTCGCCCGCTTTTTCGCGTCGTTTGTCGACGATTGCCAGCGAGCATCCGATGCGGGTTGCAAGCTCGCGCGCGCGCGCCACGCCGCCGACGTCAGGTGATACCACGGTGACGTTCTCCAGCTTGCCTTTGAATTTGTGCTTCACGTCCAAAGCAAAGACCGGCGACGCATAGAGGTTGTCGACAGGAATGTCGAAAAAGCCCTGAATTTGCGCGGCGTGAAGGTCCATCGTAAGGACGCGTTCTATGCCGGCTGACACCATCATGTTCGCAACGAGTTTCGCGGTGATTGGGGTACGGGCTTTCGTGCGGCGATCCTGACGTGCGTACCCGAAGTAGGGCACGACGGCGGTGATGCGGGCGGCGGATGACCGGCGCAGCGCGTCGGACATAATCAGCAGTTCCATCAGGTTATCGTTGGCCGGATTGGAGGTTGATTGCAGGATGAACATGTCCTCACCGCGGACATTTTCGAAAACCTCGACGAAAATTTCGCCATCGTTAAATCGCTCGACTCGTGCATCGACCAGACCGACATTCATCCCCCTGTGCATGGACAAGCGTCGAGTGACGGCTTTGCCGAGGGTCGGGAGCGCGTTCCCGGTGATGATTTTCGGTTCCTGATGATTTGCCATGGGCAGCCCTGGTCCTGATGCTGTTCCCGACACAGTTTGTGACGGATTCGTAACGTTGACACCGCTTAGCATGAGCCTAGGGTCACGCGAAACAATCCTTTGCCTGAAAGGCACGTAACAAATGCCGCATGTCGACTACTATCTCGCAACGATTTCCCCCAATTGCTACTTTGCAGGGACACGGCCTGCCGAGGTTGCCGCAAAGCATGGCGCGACAATAACCTACAAACCATTGGACATTATGGGTTTATTCGGGCGCACGGGGGGTGTGCCTCCGGGGCAGCGACATGTGTCGCGTCAGGAATATCGGATGATCGAGATCGAGCGGACTGGTGCAGATTTGGAAATGTTAGTGCACCCCAAGCCAGCGTTTTGGCCCACAAATCCGGCGCCTTCGTCTTATGCGGTGATTGCGGCGCAGGCCGCGGGGGGGGGTGACGTTGGCGCATTGGTGGCGGCTTTAACGGCGGCCTGTTGGGCGGATGAGAAGAATATTGCGGAAGATGACGTGATCAAAGCCTGTCTTGAAGGGGCGGGATTTGATCCGTCACTGGCAGATTCAGGGTTGTTGTCGGGGGCGCAAGCCTACGAGGCGAACCTTGAAGAAGCCGTTAACATGGGCGTATTTGGGGCGCCTTTCTTTATCACAGATGATGGCGCACGATTCTGGGGGCAGGACCGGATTGATGCGTTGGACCGGCATTTGGCCGGTCGTACCTGAGGACGGTATGGCGAGACCCCTGGGATTGATCCATTGCGGGCTGGCGGATGCCAGTGCATGGGATCGCCTGCTTGAGGCGTTGGCCTTGGACGTGGACCCCGTTCTGATTGAGTTACCGGGGCATGGCACGGCCGACGACTGGGATTCCAGCCGCGATTTTTCGGATCAGGCAATCGAGGTTGCGCTGGACGCTTTGCCGGCCGAGCCGGTGCCGGTGATTGGACATTCGCTTGGGGCGGTTGTGGCGTTGCGGTTGGCGGTAGAGAAATTCTATCGCGTATCGTCTTTGGTGATGATCGAACCGGTGTTTTTCGCAGCTGTTAAAGGGACGGACGTGGGAGACAAGGCGGCGCGCGACACCGCCCCTTTTGCGCGTAAGCTGGGCCAGGGCAGTGATGCGATGGCGACGCGGGAATTCATGAAACTTTGGGGCGATGGTACGCCGTGGGACGACATCCCGGAAGCACGGCGGCGGTATATGGTGGATCGTATCGGTCTGATTGCAGCGGCGAATGACCTTTTGTGGGAGGATCGCCCAGGGCTTTTGCGCGCCGGGCGTTTAGAAGAAATTGAGGTGCCGGTCACGTTCGTCGAAGGCGGCGAAAGCCATCCTGTGGTGCCAGCCATCGTGGATGTATTGGGGCGACGGATTGCCGACGCCGAGGGTATAACGGTTCCGGGTGCTGGACATATGGCGCCAATCACGCACGCCAATGTCGTGGCCGAGGCGATCCGGGGACGCCTGCAATGGGGCGAAGTCGCGGGCAAATCTTAGCGCGATCAGGTCGCAGCTTCGGTGGGGTTGCGAAAGAGTATTGGCTCGGGTCCCGCTGACCTTCGTTGGCGCAGATCGCGCGTGCGGTCGAAACGGACATGTTTTAAGGCCGGTCTATTGCGCAATCCCAGATGACAAGATCACGGGTATAAATCTGACAGGTGGCGACGCCCAAACGCGTGGAGACTTTCACGGGCTCAGCTTCGTAAGATGCGGGCGAGAGGCATGCAGATATGCCGACAACAGCAAGAAAAGAAATGGCTAATTTCGGGTTTCAGAATGTTCCGCATTCGCTTCGGCTTTCTGATCGTCATCATGGACACCTAATTGGGTCCACTCTTAGCCCCCTGTATGAGACATATGCCGCGAGACCTGTCCGTTGGCTTCTTGGCGGGAATAGTCGAAATCGTGCCCCTTTGGCTTAAGCCTAATCGCCGCGCGAATTGCGTCTTCAAGGACTGCATCGCTGTCGGGATTGGCGCGCAGGGCGGTGCGTAAATCGGCGTTGTCTTCCTGGCCAAGGCACATGAAAAGTTCACCGGTACACGTCAGGCGCACGCGGTTGCAGCTTTCGCAGAAGTTATGTGAAAGCGGCGTAATGAACCCGATCTGCTGTCCCGTTTCTTCAAGCCTAACATAGCGGGCGGGACCGCCGGTTCGGTGGGAAAGTTCGGTCAATGTGAATTGTTTGGAAAGCTCCACACGCAGGTCTTTCAGGCTCCAGTATTGGCCGATCCGGTCTTCTCCGCCGAGATCGCCCATTGGCATCACTTCGATAAACGTAAGGTCAATATCACGGCTCGCGCACCACTCGACCAGGGTGAAAAGTTCATCTTCATTAAAGCCCTTTAACGCGACGGTATTGATTTTTACCCGCAGTCCGGCGGCCAGTGCGGCATCAATCCCTTTCATGACCTGGGGCAGCCGACCCCAGCGGGTGACGCGGGCAAATTTGTCTTCATCAAGCGTATCGAGAGACACATTGATCCGTCGCACGCCAGCGGCATAAAGATCGTCGGCAAAGCGGGCAAGCTGGCTGCCATTTGTAGACACAGTCAACTCTTTCAGCGCGCCCCTTTCAAGGTGGCGCGACATAGACCGAAGGAAGGTCATGATGTCCCGGCGCACCAAAGGTTCGCCCCCGGTGATGCGCAACTTTTCAACCCCAAGACGGATGAATGTCGAGCACATACGGTCGAGTTCCTCGAGGCTCAGTAATTCCTTTTTCGGCAGGAATGTCATATTCTCGGACATGCAATAGACACAGCGAAAATCGCAGCGGTCGGTGACCGAAACCCGAAGGTAAGAAATCGCCCGCTGAAAGGGGTCAATGAGTGGTGCCGTTTCCATGCGAAACAGCGTAAGACGTAGGTGACGGCGCTGCAAGGGGCCGATGGATTTGGGACAGATTTAATTTGAGGGGGCGAGGCATGCGCGTGTGGTTAGCAATGGGTCTGATGACAGGTCTGGCGGCCTGCGCGGTGCCGCCCGAGATGGACGACGCGGCGCCGGAAGGTGTTGTCTTGCCTGAAGTACAAACACCCGCGCCGCCGCCCGGAGCGCGCCGCGTGGACGAATTTGACACGACAACGCAGGCGCAACGGAGCGCTGCGTTGGAGACCTCAGAAGGGGGCGTTTTACTGGGCGAGGCGGTGTTGTCATTGGGGGATCCCGGGCGGGCTGGTTTCTGGGTCGAGACCGCTTTGGTCACGTCGCCCGGGCAGGGCCGTGTCACGCTTCGTGAGGGTGACAAAAGCGTTGAAGTGGCGCTTTTTCCGGGAACCGGAAGCGGACGAATTTCGCTGGCGACTTTGCGATTGCTTGAGGTGCCTTTGACCGACCTTGTCAATGCGAATATATATGAATATCAGTGATCTACACGTTCTTCCTCCGGGCGATTGGTCCGCTATAAGTCGGGATTTTCGCTGGTCAATACCGGCCAGCTTTTCAATGGCGCGAGCCTGCTGCGATGACTGGGCCGCCTTCGAACCCGGACGGACCGCGATCATTGACCTGGCCGAAGACGGCACGCGCATTGTCTGGACTTTTGGGGCGTTGAAAGACGCGTCGGATCGGTTGGCGGCAGCGATGCGCGGCGCAGGTGTCACAAAGGGCGACCGTGTGGCGATTTTTCTGTCGCAATGCCCGGAAGTAATGGTCGCGCATTTCGCGGCAATGAAACTTGGAGCGGTGGTCTTGCCGTTGTTCACGTTGTTTGGGGCGGACGCCCTTGCATTTCGATTGGCCGACAGCGGCGCGATGCTTGGCGTGACAGACGATGCGCATCTCGACAAGCTGATCAGCGCGGCGGCGGGCGGCCCGCTTCACACCATCGTGACGACGGGCGCGCGGGTGCACAACGGCGCACCGCGTGTAATGGCCTGGGAAGACGCGTTGCGCGGTGCTGCGGGCGGGTTCCGCCCCGAGGTCGTGGGCGCCGAAGACCCGGCGGTTTTGATCTATACAAGTGGGACAACGGGGGCGCCCAAAGGCGCGCTTCATGCGCACCGTTTTTTGCTAGGGCATTTACCATCGGTTGAGATGGTTCTGGAGCGGCCGCGGGCGGGGGATGTGGGCTGGACCCCGGCTGATTGGGCGTGGATAGGCGGGCTGATGGATTTGGCGATGCCGACGCTGTACTTCGGGCTGCCGCTGGTGTCTCAAAGGATGCGGAAATTCGATCCCGAAGCCGCCTTTCGGCTGATCCGGGACGAGCGGATTTCGGTGATGTTTTTGCCGCCAACCGCATTGAAGCTGATGCGACAGGTTGCGGTACCGGCGGGGCTTTCGGTGCGCGCGATCGGTTCGGGCGGCGAGAGCCTTGGCGCGGATTTGCTGGCCTGGGGGAGGGATGAGTTGTGTGCGCCTATTAACGAACTTTACGGTCAGACGGAGTGTAATCTTGTGGTGTCATCCAGTGCCGGTTTGGGCGTTTTGAAGCCCGGAACCATGGGTCGGGCAGTGCCGGGGCATGATGTTGCAGTGATTGATGCGCAGGGCGCGCCTGTGCCCGCGGGCGACGTCGGCGAGATCGCGGTTCGGCGCGGCGATCCGGTGATGTTTCTCGGGTACTGGAATTTGCCTGAAAAGACGGCGGAGAAGTTTGTTGGGGATTGGCTGCGGACCGGTGATTTGGGGCGGACGGACGACGAGGGCTATCTGACGTATGTAAGCCGGGATGACGATGTAATCACCTCGGCCGGGTATCGGATCGGGCCGATCGGGTTTTTCGTTGAACGCGATTACTCTCCCGGTTTGATCGACAGTCATGACGCCGAACGCGCCCGCGGCTTCGGCGAGCGGAACTTCGAGGCACGAAACGCTCATGTC
>NZ_JBVCWP010000112.1:0-11575 GCF_057460485.1 Boseongicola sp. | reverse complement strand
GCTGAGGCGTTTGAACCAATCGACAGGGGCCATGGCCACACTTGCTTCGATGCGCGTCGATCATCTGGCGGTTTTAAAAGATCACCCAGACTTGCGCCGTACCGACCTTGATTCGCAGCATTTGCTGCGAAGCTGGTTCGATCGCCGTTTTCTGCTTCTGCGCCAGATTTCGTGGGACACGCCCGCCGGCGTTCTTGAAGAAATCGTCGCCTATGAAGCGGTGCATGCGATCAATGACTGGGATGATCTGCGTCGTCGGCGGCGTCCGCGGGATCGTCGGTGCTTTGCGTATTTTCGCCCCACTATGCCAGACGAGCCGCTTATTTTCGTTGAAGTTACGCTGACCAAGTCGGTCCCGAATTCGATCCAGCACGTTCTAAGCGACGACCGTGAATTGAACGACGCGGCGGAGACTTCGGTGGCTGTGTTTTACTCGGTCTAAAATTGCCAGACAGGGCTGAGCGGAATTTCGTTCGGCAACCTTCTGATCAAACAAGTGATTGACGAGTTGAGCAACGAACTGCCGAACCTCGGTACGTTTGTCACGCTGTCCCCGATCCCCGATCTGGAACGCTGGTTGAAGACGCAAAGCGAGGATGCACATTGCTTGGATGTGTTTGCCGGGACGGCAACGGATGAGGTCGTGGAAGCCGTGGCGGCGCATTATCTGTTACACGCAAAAACTAACGCCGGCGTTCCGGTCGATCCCGTGGCGCGGTTTCATCTTGGCAATGGCGCGTTGATCCATGGCACGCATGCTAACGCGGACAAAACTCACAAGGGGCGGGAACAATCCAGCGGGCGATGGTGAATTACCTTTACGATCTGAAGCTGATCGAGAAAAATCATGAGATATAGGTGTGCGGGGGGCGACATTCCGACGTCGCGCGCATTGAAAGTAAAGGCCGCTACTGCCGGGCAAAAGGACCAACACGCCGTGACGAACCATCTGTGTGACGCTCTGATTGCGCCCCACTCCGAAAACGATGCAACTTTCTTGGCGGTGAGTGAGATTGGACGCCCAGCCGAAATCAGCTTTCGTGCCTTTGTGCAGGAAGCCACGCAAATGGCGCATGTCTTGCGGGATCACGGGGTGCGTCCCGGGGGATCGGATCGTTGTGCAGGCCCCGAAGCGGTCGGAGATGCTGGTGCTCTATGACGCCACACTCCAGGTCGGAGCGACATTTTTAACTTTGAATACAGGGTATAAACAGGATGAGTTAACCTATTTTATAGAGGACGCCGGGCCAAGCCTAATCGCTTGCGGCGACGCAGCGACGGTTGGCCTCGCAGGTCTCACGCGCGGGCAGGATGCTGTCGTGTTGACCCTTAATGCCGACGGTTCAGGCACTTTGATGTGGGACGTTGCGGCCAAGCCTAGGACGTTTGCCACCGTGGCTTTCCCCCTGATGTGTTGGCCGCCCTTTTGTATACCTTGGGCGTCACAGGACGTTCAAAGGGCGTGATGCTTAGCCACGACAACCTGTTGTCGAACGCGCGGGCATTGACTGATTTCGGCAGATCACATCAGACGACACTTTGTTTCATGCCTTACCCATTTTCCACACGCACGGGCTTTTTCTTGGCGATCAACTCTGCACTTTTGGCCGGGGCCCGTGTGCGGTTTATGGCCGGGTTCGACATCGACGAGATAATCGAGGCCTTGGCGGTGTCCACGCTGATGATGGGCGTTCCGACGTTCTACACGCGACTTTTGTGAGACAACCGGCTGACCCGCGAAAGGGTGGCTGATATGCGGTTTTCGTGTTGGGAAGCGCGCCGCTTTTTGCCAAAACGCACGAGGCATTTACCGCGCGTACCGGGAATCGCATTCTCGAACGTTACGGGTTGACTGAGACAAATATGATCATATCGAACCCTTATGACGGCGCGCGGCGTACGGGCACGGTTGGCTTTGCGCTTGCCGGAACCGAAGTGCGCCTGACGAAGCGTGAGACGGGCGAACTGGTCACGGCGGGCGAGATTGGCATGATCGAAGTGCGTGGGTCGAATGTTTTTCGAGGCTACTGGCGGATGCCCGGCAAAACAGCGGAAGAACTGCGCGAGAACCGGTTTTCATCACTGACGACCTTGGGCAGATCAGCAAGGAAGGCTATCTTTCCATCGTTGGCAGCGAAAAGGATTTGATCATCATGGGCGGCTACAATGTCTATCCCAAAGAAATCGAAGACGTGCTGAACGACGTGGACGGGATATCAGAAACAGCCGTTTTCGGAGTCTCGCACCATGATTTTGGCGATATGATCGTTGCCGCCTGCGTGCCTCTGGGGCTTGCGGGGATTGATGAAGGTGCGTTGCGCGCGGCAGTGGAGTCCACGCTAGCGCGCTTCCAGCATCCCCGCGTTTATTGCGAGATGGTTGCATTGCCACGTAACACTATGGGCAAAACGAAAAAAAGCATCATGCGCGAAAGCTTTACTGCGGACGCGTAAGGCTTGCTTTTACGTCAGCGTTACCGGTTGTCCCGTCTCGAAAGACTGTGCGGCAGCGTCGGCCAGGCGCTGCGCGGCCACACCATCGTCTATTGATGGATTTGGCGCGGTTCCTGTGGCTATAGCCTCGATAAAGGCTTCCATTTCAGCAACATAGGCATCGGAGTAGCGTTCAAGGAAGAAGTGCTTATTGGGTGCTGTGGTGAACCCGTCCGCGCCCGCAACCTCAACCTGATGTTCAAGCTTGTTGGCGGCTTTGAGCATGCCATTCGCGCCGTGAACTTCCACACGTTGATCGTAGCCGTAGGTCGCGCGGCGCGAGTTGTTGATCATGCACATTTTGCCCGAAGCGGTTTTCAACGTCACGACGGCGGTGTCGATGTCCCCGGCGTGGCCAATTGCGGGATCGACAAGGCAAGCGCCGGTGGCGAATATCTCGACCGGTTCTTCGCCCAGCAAAAACCGCGCCATATCAAGGTCGTGGATCATCATATCGCGAAACAGGCCGCCCGATTGTTCGATGTAAGAAATTGGCGGCGGGGAGGGGTCGCGCGAGGTTATGACGACAATCTCGGGGTCGCCGATGACGCCTGCTGCAAGCTGCGCCTGAAGGTGCGCGAAGTTCGGGTCAAACCGGCGGTTGAAGGCGGTGAAAAAGCCGACACCTGCGGCTTGGACTGCGGTGCGGCATTCGGCGGCGCGTGCGGACGACAGGTCAATCGGCTTTTCGCAGAAGATCGCTTTTCCCGCCGCAGCAAGCGCGTGAATCTGGTCGTAGTGAAGCGTTGTTGGTGTGGCGACGATGACCGCGTCGATGTCCGTGGCGGCGATGATTTCGTCTGCGCTGCGCACCTCGGCGCCGCTGCTGGCGGCGAGCGCTTTGGCGGCCGCAGGCACAGTGTCGGCGACCGCTGTTAGGCCTGCAGAGGCAATCCGTGCAAGGCTAAGCGCGTGGACTTGTCCGATACGGCCACAGCCCAAAAGACCAATAGAAATCATATCTTATCCTTCGTTAGTCTGCGGCAAGACCGCGCAAAACGCGGCGTGCGGCGGTCTGGATGTCTGGTTCAACCTGTTTCAGGATTTGCACCCGGTCAAAGCTGTCGACGTCGCCCGCCAGCGCTGCACGAAGCGAGGCGCCAAAAGCTATCCGAAGCTCGGTTCCGATATTGAATTTGCAAATCTTTGTGGTCTGAGCGAGGCGCTTTCGCTGATCAGTTGGAACGCCCGAACCGCCGTGGATAACAAGCGGTACATCCGTAATGGTCTCAATCGCACGGATGCGATCTTCATCCAGACCGCCTTCTTTGTTCTGCTGCAAATGGACGTTGCCAACCGAGATTGCCATGCCGTCCACGCCGGTTTCGCGGGCAAACCGCGCGGCTTCATCGGGATCGGTACCCAGCGAGTTTTCACCGTCGCTATACCCCACAAAACCAATCTCGCCCTCGCAAGAAATCCCGGCAGCGTGGGCCATTTCGGCGATCTTTGCAGTCTCGTCTATGTTTTGCACCAATGGCTTGCGCGATCCGTCGAACATCAGCGAGGTAAAGCCAGAGTCCAGCGCCTCTTCACAGTCCTCGAATGTGTAGCCATGGTCAAGATGTGCGACGACCGGAACTGACACGCGGTTCGCCAGATTGCGAAACATAGTGCCCAGAACGGGTAGGGGCGTGTGGGCACGACATGAGGGTCCGGCCTGCAAAATCACAGGCAACCCTTCAGCTTCGGCGGCGTCGACGTAGGCGCGCATGTCTTCCCACCCAAGCGTCACCAATCCGCCCACGGCGTATCCGCCCTTCAGCGCTGGCTGCAGCACATCGGCAAGCGTCGCGAGCGTCATTTGAACTTTGCCACCATGTCGAGGATGCCAGGAATGGTGTGGAGCTGTTCTTTGTGGGTGTCCTGAAAATACTGCACCAGGGACCTCTGGCTGAGGCCGCCCAGAATGGTGAAGTAATACATCTCATAGCCCGGAAGGACGCAGCAAGGATGATACCCCTTGTCGATGCAAATCGTGGAGCCGTCGACGATGTGATAGGCATCGCCGGGTTCGTTGTCTTCACGTTGAAGCATCTGAAGGCCTGAGCCGTAATTCGGGCGGAAGCGGAAATTATAGGTCTCGTCGTGGCGGGTCTCGTCGGGCAAGCGATCGGTGTCGTGTTTGTGGCTTGGAAAGCCGGACCAGCCGCCCGCGCCCACTGTGTACAGCTCTGAAACCAGCAGACGACCGACGCGGTCTTTTTGCTTCTGCCCCAGTATGTGTTTGATTTTGCGGTGTGTTTTCGTGTCGTCCGAGCCGTATTGCACAAAGTCAATCTCGTCGGCGCGAACCGCGAAGGGCTCAAGTACGTCGTCGAATTTGGCACCTGCGATGAAGACCTCGGCGCTGTCAGACAGGCAGGTAAACCGCACATCCATGCCGGTTGGCGCATAGACACCCTCGGGCTCGCCGTCCCACACGTCGACGCCACGCCCGCCAATTTGATTGGCCCCGAACCCGCCGACAGTCACGTCGATTAAACCAGTCGCCGGTGCGATGCACGTTTCGTATCCGGGCACGGCATAGCCAAATGCCTCACCCTTTTTCAGCTTTACGATGTTGAAATAATTCAGCGGTACAAGCCCATCGTCCACGTCCACGATGGGAATGTTCTGGTTGTCAAATGGGGCGATATGCATTGGGTCTATCCTTCTCAGATGACGTCTGGAACACTGGGTCCGGGGTGGGAGCCTAGGAAGGCCTCAAGTTGATCTTCGGTGGGCATAGCAGGCGCGCAGCCGGGTTTTGCGACGACAATAGCGGCGCATGCCGAGCCCCGCATGACGGCGTTGTTTAGGTCGCGGCCCTCGGCCAATGAGGCGATAAAACCGGCCATGAAACTGTCACCCGCGCCGGTCGGCTTTACCGCCTGGACCGGGTAGATACCGCTTTGGGTTTCCGTGCCATCTGCAAAAGTTATCGCGCCGAGATGGCCCATTTTGTAAACTACAATCGCGGCTGTGGTGGCAGCGAGGGCGCGCGCTTTCGCAAGGCCTTTTTCAAGGCCGCCCGCCATAAAGCCGAATTCTTCATCGTTGGCGACGATCACGTCCGCCATGGCGCCCGCCTTGGAGAGAACTTCTTCGGCCACTTGCGGCGAGGGCCAGCTATAAGGACGATAGTCGACGTCGAAAATCACCGGCAATCCCGCGGCCTTTGCAAGTTCAAACGCACGAAACGCAGCCGAGCGTGACGGCTCTGCGGCAAAAACTGTCCCTGCCGTTATCAATGCGCCAAACTGAGTGTAATCAACGGCTTCGACATCTTCGATGCACATTTGGAAATCGGCGGCCCCGTTGCGGTAAATCACCGAATTGTGGTTCTCGACGCGGGTTTCGTAGACGGCCAGCGAGTTTCTGAATTCACCTGATATTGGCTTCACATGGGTCGCATCCACGCCGTACCGGTTCAGTTGACTGATGCAATAGCGTCCGATTGCGTCGTTCGAAACGCGTGTCACCAACGCCGCTTTCGAGCCGAACTTTACCAATCCCGCCGCTATGTTGGCCGATGATCCGCCCATCGCGACCATCATCGACGTAGCGTCTTCGATACCGACACCGGCGGGTTCTGGCGAGAAATCAATCCCGACGCGGCCTACCACGACGAAAGTGTTCTTTTTGATGCCTTGAAGGACGTCCATTATACACCCTTGCGCTGTTTGGAGCGACTTTCTTCCCACTCAATGTGCGCTGCACGCACTTTCGGATTGTCGGTCACATGCGGCGTGCCGACCTCCCACCACGTGTGACCTTCGGTTGTCCAGCCGTCGTAGGCATCTACGTTCATCACGATAACGGACGTCTTGTCCGAGGTCTTCGCGGCCTTGAATGCTTGGGTCAGTTGCTCGGGCGTGTCGGCGAAAACGGCGTTGGCGCCCATAGAGGCGGCGTGTGCAACATAGTCGACCGAGAACGCTTCTGGAATGGTTGGCGCGTCCGCGAGAAGGTTGTTGAAGCTCTCGTTGCCAGTGTTGTTTTGCAGCTTGTTGATGACCGCAAAACCGCCATTATCTAAAACGAACACTATCATCTTTTTCTGTGATAGGACAGATGAATAGATGTCAGAGTTCATCAACATATAGGACCCGTCTCCGGTGAAGACGATGGTGTCTGCGTCGGGTTCCTTTTCGGATTGGGCAATTCGTGCGCCCCAACCGCCAGCAAGCTCGTAACCCATGCAGGAAAAGCCGAATTCTACGTCGACGGTGCCGATATCAAGGGTGCGCCAGTTGGCCGTGACTTCCGCAGGAAGCCCTCCGGCTGCCGCCACAACGCGGTCGCGTTTGCCACAGAGCGCGTTCACTGCGCCGATGACCTGCGCGTAGGAGTTCGGGCGATTTCCAGGGCGTACGTTTTCGGCGACATAGGCGTTCCATTTCGCACGCTCGGCTTTGGCGAAGTCGACCCAAGAGGCCGGGGCCTGATAACCAGCCATCGCTGCGTCAAGCGCGCTCAGGCCAAGTTTTGCATCCCCCACTACGGGAAGAGATTTGTGTTTGCCTGCGTCATGGCGCGCGGCGTTAAGCGAGATTAACTTTGCGTCCTTGGCAAAGGCCGTCCAAGACCCCGTGGTGAAGTCTTGCAAGCGGCAACCCACGGACAAGATCACATCGGCAGCTTCGGCCACTGAATTGGCGCTGTTCGACCCGGTCACGCCAATGGGTCCAATGTTTAATCCATGGTCGTTAACCATGTTAGCGCGCCCTGCAATTGTCTCTATCACTGGAATCTGGTGTGCTTCGGCAAAGGCCGTCATCTCGGCTACGGACCCTGAATATTGGACGCCACCACCGGCGATCATCACGGGTCGTTCTGCTGACTTCAGCAAGGCAACCGCATCTGCAACCTCGTCCGCATCCGGTGTAAGGCGCCGAATACGATGGGTTTTTTCGTCAAAAAACGACGCTGGATAATCGTACGCCCAGCCCTGCACATCCTGCGGCAGGGCGATGAAGGCCGGTCCACAGTCGCCCGGGTCGAGCATCGTGGCAAGGGCTGCTGGCAGCGATTGGATGACCTGTGCGGGATGAGTGATGCGATCCCAGTAACGGGTGACCGACTGAAAGCCATCGTTCAGCCCCAGGGCCGGATTGTTGAAGTGCTCAAGCTGCTGCAGCACAGGGTCGGGCAGCCGGGTCAGGAAGGTGTCACCGCAGAGCATTAACATTGGTAAACGGTTCGCATGAGCAAGAGCAGCAGCGGTCAAAAGGTTCGCCGTTCCGGGGCCAGCCGACGCGGTGCAAAACATGAACCGACGGCGCAGGTGATACTTTGCGTAGGCGGCGGCAGCGAATCCCATGCCTTGCTCGTTTTGGCCGCGATAAAGTGGCAGTGTCTCGCGGTGATCATAGAGAGCCTCACCCAGGCAGGTGACGTTGCCATGGCCGAAAATGCCAAAGCCGCCGCCGCATACGCGTTGGCGTTCTCCATCAATTACAATGAATTGCGCGTTCAGATAGCGTATGATCGCCTGCGCTGTGGTCAGGCGGATGGTTTGGTCGCTCATCGGACGTGTCCTCCCCGAGAGTATCAAAATATGGCCTTTCAGGCACCAAGATGCTTGACGGTCTTGTCGGATACAAGATACCCGTGTTGCAACCGGTTGCAATGTGTTTTTGAGGGTAGGACATGACGGAAATAGGCATAGGCATCATTGGTGGCGGGTATATGGGTAAAGCTCACGCCGTCGCCCATGCCGCAGTTGGCGCGGTATTCAACACGCGGTTACGCCCGCGTCTTGAGATGGTTGCGGCGTCGTCGAAGGCGTCTGCCGAGCGGTATCGTGCCGATTTCGGGTTTGCCCGAGCGGCCGACGACTGGGAGGCACTTGTGCGCGATCAGGGCGTCGAAGCAGTGGTGATTGCCTCTCCACAATCGACCCATCGCGCTGCGGCCGAATTGGCATTTTCACTTGGCAAACCTGTGTTTTGCGAGAAGCCGCTTGGGGCGTCTGTTGCAGACGCCGAAGCCATGGTCGCTGCTGCCAACTCCAGCGGATGCGTCAACATGGTGGGCTTCAATTACATTCGCACGCCAGCCTCGCAATACGCACGCGCTCTGATCGCAAATGGCACCATCGGGGAAGTCACCTGGTTTCGTGGCGAGCATACAGAAGACTTTTTCGCAGATCCCGACATGCCATCTTCATGGCGCACGGACGGGGATGCTAACGGCACAATGGGCGACCTTGCGCCGCACATGATCAACGCCAGCCTCGCGTTGATTGGCCCGATATCCAGCGTGATGGCGCAGATCGAAACTGTTCACTCAGACCGCGGCGGCGTGCCAGTAACGAATGACGATCACGCCCAAATGATGTGCCGTTTCGAGAACGGAACAATGGGCCACATGTTCTTTAGTCGTGTGGCAACGGGGCGAAAAATGGGCTACGCCTACGAGGTCACAGGCACCAAAGGTGCGATCCGATTTGATCAGGAAGACCAGAATGCGTTGTGGCTTTACAAGGCTGAGGGCCCCGAGGTCGAGCGTGGATTTCGCAAGATTTTGACCGGCCCCGGGCACCCAGACTACGCGCCGTTTTGTCAGGGTCCAGGGCACGGAACCGGGTACCAAGATCAGATCGTAATCGAGGCGCGAGATTTTCTCGAGGCGATTGCGGACGATAAAAATTGCTGGCCGACGTTTGCGGATGGCCTTGCTGTTTCGCGGGTGGTAGAGGCCGCCCGCACATCACATGCCGGCGGGGCCTGGACCCAGGTCGGACGCGTTTAAAGGAGACCCGCGCGTGACGATTAGAATTGGAAATGCGCCCTGTTCATGGGGTGTGGAATTTGCCGATGATGCCCGTAATCCGGGCTGGCGCGACGTATTGCGCGAGAACGCGCAAGCCGGGTACAAAGGCATCGAATTGGGGCCTGTTGGCTTCATGCCCGAGGATCCGCCGGTGCTGTCCGAAGCCCTTTCGGAGTTTGATCTTGAATTGATCGGCGGCGTGGTCTTTCGCCCGTTTCACGATGCAGGCGCATGGGACGATGTGCTGGATGCGTCGGTACGAACCTGCAAGGCGTTGAGGGCACACGGCGCGCGGCATCTTGTTTTGATCGATTCTATTTCGCCACGCCGCGCACCAACCGCCGGTCGCGCCGATGATGCCGAGCAGATGGATAAGGCCGAATGGACCGCCTACCGTGATCGCATTGCGCAGGTCGCAAGAATTGGGACCGAGGAGTTTGGCCTGACTGTTGGCATCCATGCGCATGCGGCGGGCTTCATAGATTTTGAGCCGGAACTTGAGCGTCTTTTGAACGAAGTTGATGAAAGCATTCTGAAGATTTGCTTTGATACGGGCCACCATTCATATGCCGGTTTTGACCCTGTTGCCTTCATGGAACGCCACATCGGGCGCATCAGCTATATGCACTTTAAGGACATTGATCCTGTGGTGAAAGCCGACGTGATTGCCAAAGGCACCGGGTTCTATGACGCCTGTGGACAGGGCATTTTTTGTAATCTTGGTGACGGCGACGTTAACTTTCCGCGTGTGCGCGAAATTCTTGTCGAGAATGGCTTTGACGGATGGTGTACGGTTGAACAGGACTGTGATCCGACGCTGCCTGATACCGATGCGCTTGGCGATGCCAGGACAAACCGCGCCTATCTGCAATCCATCGGCTTTAGCTAAGGAGCCTGACTATGGCGAAACTGAAATGGGGCATGATTGGCGGCGGTGAAGGCAGTCAGATCGGACCGGCACACCGGCTTGGCGCTCAGGCAGATGGAAATTTTACCTTTTTTGCTGGTGCTTTAGATGCCGAACCCGCAAAGGGGAAAGCCTATGCTCAGTCCCTCGGGATTGAAGCTGATCGCGCATATGGAAACTGGCAGGAGATGCTGGCGGGTGAGCGAAATCGTGACGACAAGGTCGATCTGGTCACCGTAGCGACGCCAAACAACACGCACTTCGAGATTACAAAGTCCTTCCTTGAGGCGGGCTTTAATGTGCTTTGTGAAAAGCCGATGACGATGACTGTGCAAGAGGGCGAAGAGATCGTGCGTGTTGCAAAAGCGACCGGAAAGGTTTGCGCCGTCAACTATTGTTACTCGGCCTATCCCATGGTGCGGCAGATGAAAGCGATGGTCGCGGCGGGCGAGCTTGGCGCGATCCGTACGGTTGTCACCAACTTCAGCCACGGACATCACGCGGGCGGCGACGATGCAGAAAACCCACGGGTGCGCTGGCGGTATGATCCGGCGCAGGCCGGGGTCTCGGGTCAGATGGCGGATTGTGGTATCCACGCGTTGCATTTAGCCAGCTTCATCACTGGCGACGAAGTCGAAACACTGTCGGCGGACTTTGCGTCAACCGTGCAGGGACGCGTGCTGGAAGACGACGCGATGGTGAACTTCCGCACCGCGAAAGGCACAGTCGGGCGGCTTTGGACGTCGACGATTGCGCTTGGACGTCAGCATGGGTTGGACATTCAGGTGTACGGCGAGCTAGGCGGAATGCGATGGGCGTCTGAACAGCCGAACCAGATCATTTACAGCCGCCTTGGCGGACGTACCGAGATCATTGAAAAGGGTGAGGCGGGTCTGTCAGAAGATGCGCAACGCATGAGCCGCGTCGCCATTGCGCATCCCGAGGGCTTTCCCTTGGCGGTCGCGAACATCTACGTCGATCTGGCGGCGAAACTGCGCGGCGAGGGGAAGGGCAACCTTCCAACTGCTGAGGACGGACTACGGTCGATGGCGGCTGTGTTTGCGGCAGTTGATTCCGCCGCGAAGCACGGCGTCTGGGTGGATGCCCGTCCGCCGATGTTCCGCTAAGTTTTGGCGGGGCGCAGCGTGCCTCGCTCGACGATCTCGCAGGCAAAAAACCGACCCTCGGGGGGGCGCTCGGGCTTATCGAGCATCGCCACAACAAGCTCGACCGAACTGTCGATGATCTGTCGAATCGGTTGGCGGATGGTGGTCAGGTTGATGTTCTCCCAGCGCGCCATATCCATATCATTTAACCCGATGATCCCGATGTCACCCGGCACGTTCAGACCTTTATCGGCCAAAGCACTGAGTGCGCCGATCGACAGCACATCGTCACCGCAGAAATAGGCCTCGGC
>NZ_JBVCWP010000111.1:0-11577 GCF_057460485.1 Boseongicola sp. | reverse complement strand
TTTGATTGCAGAGATGAAGGACATGGCAGAACAGAACCGTCGTCTGAGGAAGATGTACGCCGAGATGAGCATGCAGAATGAGCTGCTGAAGGAAGCCCTTGGAAAAAAGTCTTAAGGCCGTCTCGCAGACGAGAGATGGCTATGAATGCAGTCATGCAGCGGGGTACCAGTATCGCGCTTGCTTGCGGCACCTTCCAAATCAGTGAGACTTGCTATCGCTACAGCCCAGCCTTGAGCGACGAGAACGAGGAGATCGCCGATTGGTTGGAACGGTTGACGGCGAACAAGCGCACCTGGGGCTTTGGGCTGTGCTTTTTGTACCTGCGCAACGTGCAAGGCTATGGCTGGAACCACAAACGGGTCTACCGGATCTACTGCGAGACGTGCCTGCGCCTTTGCAACTTGCCCGAGGCCGACCAAGGAAAACAGTGCGACAATGGCGCTGCCCATCAGAAACTCGCGAAGTGATGGATTTGGTTTCAAGATTTCTCCTTTCGCGGCGATGATCTTGATGACTTGCGTTGACCATGATCGTTCCAGTAGCAGGACGGTCAACGGCGACAAATCTACTAGTTTGCACCACTTTACATCGACCGAATGCACGGCTGCGATCTGGCCAATCACCGCAAAGTCGCGTGTCGCGTGTCGCGGGGCAAGTGCTACGATTTCGACAGTGACCAGAGTAGGTTAAGTCATTCCCTGTTGGGAGTGGGCCAGCGAGGTGCGAGTTAAACCCAGCAACCCACCTGCTCCCCAATGCCAAACCGCCTCTTTGTAGGAAGAGCGGGCGGTGGATGTTGCGAGGCCGGGACAAGGACCGCCAGTGCTGCGTCCGATGACTGCAAAGTGGCCCGACCTTTATCTTTCGGCTTGTATTCTGCCTCGGTTAACGCAGATCCTTCCGTGGTTAGAATGGTGGCAGGATAGGTGTAGAAATCAGATATGAACTGACATGGATCATGGACGTTGTAGTCTTCGCCATGGCAATCATGATCAACAGCCTTGCTTATGCGATGGCTTTGACCGGCGAGAAGCCTTGGATGATTAGAAAGATCTTGGATGCTCAACGATCCATATGAAGCCCTGGGCCTGACCAAAACGGCCTCAGCAGACGAAATCAAAAAGGCTTATCGCAAGCTGGTGCGTGAAAGTCACCCGGATCTCCACCCAGACAATCCTGCTGCCGAAGCACGGTTCAAAGCGATTGCGGGCGCATATGATCTCCTGAAGGACCCCGAGACCCGCGCACGTTTCGACGCCGGAGAGATTGATGCCCTCGGCGCCGAACGTCCACGGCGACCATATTACCGCGATTTTGCTGACGCCTCTGACAATTCCTATCGGGAGGAGCGCGGTTTTGGGCCGAATGCTGATCCTGCAGACATATTTGCAGAAATTCTGCGCAACCGGGGGCGAACACCCGACGGTGAAGACTTTAGGGGGCGTGGTTTCTCGGCAAGCGGCCCGGATGTTCGCTATTCACTGAAGGTGCCTTTTCTAGAAGCTGTAAGCGGAGGTGAAACCCGCATCACACTCCCTGATGGCCAGAGCCTTGCCGTCAAGATACCCCGTGGCACCGAAGACGGCCAAACCCTGCGATTGCGGGGCAAAGGGGGCGCTGGCTTTGGCGGCGGCCCGGTCGGGGATGCGCTGATCACAATTTTGGTGCGACCTCATTCGATATTCCGCCGCGAAGGAGATGACATTCTATTGACGCTACCAATCACTATTGATGAGGCTGTTCTTGGCGGTCCGGTGAAAGTGCCGACGATTGACGGTCCCGTCAGCCTAAATATCCCCCCGGCGGCAAGTTCGGGCCGGGTTTTGCGCTTGAGGGGCCGCGGAGTTGCACCTGTGGGGAAAAAGAAAAAGGGTGATCAGAGAGTTGAACTAAAAATTATTGTATCACCGAATATGGACTCAGAGCTGCGTGACTTCCTCTTGGAATGGCGTAAAACCCATCCCTTCGACCCGCGGGCAGAGATGCTGAAAGGGGCTGATTTATGACTGACCGATTTTCTGAAGATGAGATTGTAACCAACATCACCCGGCTATCCCGCCGACAGTTGGTCCGCTTCGTCGAAATCGAATTGATCAAACCCCAAGTTGAGGATGGCGGATACGTTTTTCGCAGCATTGATGTCGCGCGATTGGAGCTACTGTGCGATTTGGTCCACGACCTTGACCTAGATGAAACCGCCCTAAGTATCGTGATCTCGCTTATTGATCAGTTACACACCGCGCGACAGGACCTCGCGGCTGTGGCGGGCGCGATCAAAGCCCTGCCTGTTGATCTGCAGGCGCGCATTGTGGCTGAACTGACAGGACCCTGAGTGTCGTTCCCTACCATCTATCCTCTGCATTGACGCCTATGGTTCTCAGCGCGATCTTGGACGATTAAAGCCGCTACTTTATCTCGGGGAAGCTTTGCACCAACATGGGGGCGAAAGATGTGACAGACACTCTGGACCTCGCTTTGCAGGCATCTGGCTGCGATCAGGTTCACACCGCTCACAAGCCACGTCTGCTCAGCAACAATCGCTCCATTTACGTATCAGGTGATCTGGCTTAGTGGCTACAAGGCAAAGGCATGAAGCACTTTCGTGGTGCGCCGTATCACCTGCAAACGCAGGGTGAAATTGAGCGATCGCATTAGACCTTGATGAACCGCATCCTCTTGGAAAACTACTTCCTGCACGGCGATCCCGAAGCCCAAGTCGCAGCCTTCGTCGACTGCTACAACCATCAGCGATATCACGAGAGCCTGAACAACGTCATGCCGGTTGACGTATACTTCGGCCACGACAAAGCCATCCTGAGACAACGAGAACGGGTAAGACGAAAGAGGCTCGAAACGCGCCGCTTGCATCACAGACAACACGCCGCATAATCAAACCAACGAGATGAGCAAAACTCTCTCTTAAATTAAGCCGCTCTTGGTTCTAAGAGCTCCGACGACGGACAGTGCAATGATGGCCTCTTCGTCGGTCGGAATGACAAGTACGTCGACGCCCGATTCCGCCGAGTTGATGTGCGTAGCGTTGCGGTCGTTCTCGCCCTCAGCGAGGTCAACTCCCATCCACTCAAGACGGTCACAAATCAGACTGCGAACAAGCGCAGAATTCTCGCCGATCCCGGCCGTGAAGACGAGCGCATCAAGACCACCAATTGTCGCGGCGAGAGCAGCCAGCTCGCTTGCGGCACGGTAGCAAAACAAATCAATCGCCTCACGCGCCTGAGGTGCTGCGCTCGCTTGCAGGGTCGCCATGTTGTTGCTGATCCCTGATACACCCAATAGACCAGACTCTTTGTATAAAACTTGCGCGACCTCGTCATTGCTCATGTTCATATTGTCCATCAAATATAGCACTACACCAGGGTCAAGCGCGCCGGATCGCCGACCCATCATCAGCCCGTCAAGCGCAGTGAAGCCCATGCTGGTGGCAACGCTACGGCGCGTTTTCATAGCGCACATGCTGGCACCATTGCCTAGATGGGCCACTATCACGCGCTCGTCCGCCCGATCACCGAGATGCAGCGGCATGATGCCTGCGATGTACTCATAGGACAGCCCATGAAATCCGTAGCGAATGATGCCTTGATCAGTCATGGCGCGGGGAAGTGCGAAAAGCTGCGCGAGCCTGTCTTGGGTGCGGTGAAAGCTTGTATCGAAACAGGCAATCTGTGGAAGACCGGGGGCGGCGGCTTCCACGCATCGGATCGCCGTCAAGTTGTGGGGTTGGTGTAGGGGGGCCAACGGCACGAGTGTTTCGAGTTCGGCAAGGAGCGCGTCAGTGACCTGTGCCGGACCTATATGATCACGCCCGCCATGCACGACACGATGACCGGCAGCTTTGATGGTGACACCCCCCTGATAGGTCCTCAACCAATCGAGGAGTGTGGGAATGAGATCGTCATGCCCTGCGGACGCGTGAAGGGTCATGCAGGCCTCTGGCGGCAAAAGAACTCCCTCTGCATCTTGCGCCACAAAAACCGGGCTGTTTCCTATCCCGTTGATTTTGCCGCGCACGATCGGGGTTTGCGTGTTTTCTTCATCTGGATACAGCGCAAATTTCAAACTCGAAGATCCGGCGTTCAGTACAAGTATGGCGTCGGTCATGAAGCCTCCTGTGCCCTGTGGCTCACGAAGAGCTGGGCCAGTGCACAGGAGGCAAGCCTTGCGACCCTGCTATCAGCGCGACTTGTCAGGATGATCGGCACCTGCGCGCCCAGAACGATGCCCGCTGCATTTGCACCGGCCAGATAGATCTGCTGTTTGGCCATCATGTTCGCCGATTCTAAGTCGGGTGCGACCAATTGATCGGCGATACCCGCGACGTCCGATACAATACCTTTGACCGCCTCCGCTGCTGGAGAGATGGCGTTGTCGAAGGCCAGCGGGCCATCGAGTAGGCCTCCGGTGATCTGGCCTCGGTCGGCCATTTTGCAAAGTGCTGCCGCACCCAGCGTTGAGGCAATCCGGGGGGTGACGGTTTCGACCGCCGAAAGGATCGCCACTTTTGGAAGATTGATCCCAAGGGTGCGGGCAAGGTCGATGACGTTCTGAACAATGTCGCGTTTGATCGCGAGGTAGGGCGCTATGTTAATAGCTGCATCGGTGATAAGCAGCTGCTTTGGATAGATGGGTACATCCAGCACATAGATATGGCTCATCCTTCGTTCGGTGCGTAGACTGTAGGCTGGGTCAACCACGGCTTCCATAATCTCATCAGTATGCAGCGCCCCTTTCATCAAAGCCGCCACTTCACCCGTTCTTGCAAGGGCGACTGCGGCCGCCGCTGCGGCGTGGCTGTGCGGCGCATTGATAATATCAATCCCGTCAAGGTCGCGCCCTGCCGCCGATGCTACAGCTTCGATCCTGACTTTTGGTCCGATCAGAACCGGGATTATAATGCCTTGGCGTGCGGCCTCCAGCGCGCTGGTTAGTGATGCCGAATCGCAAGGATGCACAACGCCTGTTCGGATGGGGTCCAGAGGGTCGGTCGCGGCCAACAGCCTCGCATATTGTGCGCGTTGAGTGTGCAAATGGACCTCGGGCAGGACGACGCGAGGGCGGCGCACCTTTTCGCTTGGGGCAATGACTGGGGCCACACCTTCGATCACGACTTTGTCGTGTTGGTTGAGGCACGAGCATGCGAGCTTTACGTGGCCTTTGTCCTGTTTGTCCGTCACTTCAACCCGCACGGTGACAGTATCGCCCAGCCCCACAGGTAAGACGAACTTCAGGCGCTGATTGAGAAAGATAGTGCCGGGCCCCGGTAGTTCTGTCCCCAAGACAGCCGAGATCAGCGCGCCGCCCCACACCCCATGGGCAATCACCCCGTGGAAGATGTCGGTCTTTGCATAGTCCGCATCAACATGCGCCGGATTAACATCACCTGACATCACCGAAAACAGTTCGATATCCTGCGGTTTTAGCGTCCGTGTCAGTGTGGCGATGTCTCCAACCGTGATCGCGTCGTAGGTCTTATTCTCGATGTATTGCATGGGTGCGACAGCTGCATCTGGATTAAGCGCTGACATGCAGGCCTCCATGGATATAGGAGATATCGCCGGAAACGCGTTTGGCACCGTCACTTGCCAGCATCACAGCCATGGCGCCAACGTCCTCAATTGTAACACGGCACTGTTGTGGCGCGCGCATTCGTGCCGCGACGATCAATGTGTCGAAATGCCCGATGCCCAACCCGGCCCGCGTCTGAAGTGGTCCCGGGGAGATGGCGTTCACGCGGATCTGGCGGGTGCCTAGCTCTATGGCAAGGGCGCGCGCTGTGCCTTCCAGCGCTGCTTTCGCCGGCCCCATGATGTTGTGGTGGTCCGCGACCTTCTCCGGCCGCGACGATGCGTCGTTTGTAGGGGGTAATTTAGCTTCTGGTTTCAGGGACGATGCGGTCGTCTTTTGAGGTTGAGATTTGACCATCTTGACTTGCTTAGGCATAGGCTTCCTTCACTTGAAGGCGCGAAAAGCGCATCATTTCCCAATGTTGTAGATTTGGCGCTGCACTGCGAAATTGATCTGGGTAAGTCTTTCGTCCGGTTATGTAGGTTAATTCCCTTGCTTCACTTCAGACAGAGCAGACACTCTGATTACCACGCGGCGTCCGCGGCGGCTGCACCAGTACTCAGTTCGATTATCTCGGCCGTGATGGCCTCTTGCCTGACGCGGCGCAGCGTCGCCTGAAACGTCTCTAGTTCGCGCGCGATCTGGCTACCTGCCGCAGTCATCGCTTCCATCCGCGCCTCGTTTTCGGCGGCAAAGGCGTGGAGCGCGGCCTTGCAGACCTGCGCATTGAAGTAGTCCTGCCCCAACGCGGCAATGAGGGTGTCCTGAGGTAGCTGCATCAGGGGGCGTTCTGCCGTGGTGGGTGGAAGATCAGCCAAATCAATTGGAAAAAGCCGCTTTCTGATTAGGGTGGGGCGCCCTGATGCCCAGCCGGTAAAAAGAACGTCCAGCCCGTCGATGCGACCCTCGGCCACTGCGTCATAGATTGCTGTCGTGATCTGGTCGGCCAGTTTGGGAATGCCGGGCGTGTGCGAGGGTAGGGGCGCTGTCCAGTGAGGCGTGATCCCACGGGCAGCCGCGATAGACAGGCCCCGCGCGCCTATCAGAAAAAGGGAGGCGGGATTAGGCTCGCCCTCAATACTGTCGAGCACCCGTTCGCTGAAAGCGCCTGCGAACCCCTGCTCGGAACAAAAGATGAGCAGGCCAAGCCTGTCTGCGGCGCAGGTGTCCCCTTTTATTATATCATTGTTGAGCACGCGCGACATGGCACCTGCGATGGACGCGGCATAACTGTCGACTGCGACAACCTGTGTGCGGGCAACATGCGCCCGCGCGGCTGCGATACCTTTCATAGCATTCACCACAGCACCCAGCTGGCGGATGCCATCGATCCGGGCACTGATATCAGCCAGCCGTTCGGTCATGGGCTGGCAGGTGCGGCGATGCTTGGGGCCGCCTCGGTCTTAGCATCTGATAGGGAAGCGGTGAAACGGGTAAGCGCCTTTTTCAATGCCTTGCGCATTTTCTCATCTAACTCTCCCGTCTCTGTAATCCCGCGCACGGTCTCCGGTGCGTCCCTGTCCAGCATAGCAGGTAGTCCCGCCCGAAATTGGACAACCGCAGTCAGAGGTAAGGCATCCAGAAACCCCGCTTGAACGGCAAGCAGGAGCGCCACCTCATCGGCCAGGCGAAGCGGCGCATTCTGAGGCTGACGCAGGATTGCGCGGATCCTTTCCCCGCGTCTGAGTTGGTCGCGAACGCGACCTTCGGGCATGCCCCCGAACCGGGTAAACACCTCGAGCTCCAGAAACTGCGCATAGTCGAGCCGCAGCGTGCCGGCCGCTTCGCGCAGGACAGGCGCCTGGGTCTTGCCGCCCACACGGCTGACGCTCAGCCCCACATCCACAGCCGGTTTCTGCCCCTGATGGAACAGATCCGCATCCAGCACGATCTGCCCGTCCGTGATCGAGATCAGGTTGGTCGGGATGTAGGCCGACAGGTTCCCCGCATCGGTTTCCGCGATCGGCAAGGCGGTCAAGGACCCGCCGCCACGCGCCTTGGACAGCTTGGCCGCCCGCTCAAGCAGGCGGGCGTGGATGTAGAACACGTCCCCCGGATAGGCCTCGCGCCCCGGAGATTGCCGGGTCAGAAGGGCGATCTCGCGGTGGGTGGCGGCGTGTTTGGACAGATCGTCGATCACAACGAGGGCGTGACCGCCCTTGTCTCGGAAATATTCCGCCATCGTCAAACCCGCATAGGGCGCGATCCATTGCAGCCCCGGCGCCGAGGCGGAGCCCGCGACCATCACGATGCAGCGCGCGAAATTCCCATGCGCCTGAAGCGCGTCGATGGCGCGGCGCACGCTCGATGTCTTTTGCCCCACAGCGACATAGACGCAGATCATGTCGCTGTCGCGCTGCGCGATCATCGCGTCTGTGGCCAGAGTGGTCTTGCCGGTGGAATGGTCGCCGACGATCAACTCGCGCTGGCCCCGGCCAAGCGCGAACAGCGTGTCCATCACGAGTATCCCGGTCTGCACCGGCTGGGTCACGAGATCGCGTTCGATGATCGATGGTGCCGGACGCTCGATCGGCCATCGCTCATCTGCCGCGATCGCCCCCTTTCCGTCCAACGGGCGGCCCATTGGGTCGACGATACGCCCGAGCAATGACTCTCCGACAGGCGCGCTCACCACTTCGCCCGTCCCGAAGACGGCATCTCCTGACTCGACCTTTGTAGCGGCGTCAATGAACACGCAGCCAATCAGATCTGGGTCCAGAACCCGCGCGAACCCGAATTGGCCGCCCTCGAACCGCAGAACCTCGTCAAGTCGAACATCGCGCAAGCCCGAGATCATCGCCACACCGTCCCCGATCTCTTCGACACGGCCTCTGTGTTCGGGGCGCGGTCCCAGTGCCGCGCGATGCACTGCGCCTTGCGCTGATGCGGCCCAGTCTAGCGTATCAGCCGGCATTCTCGACCTCCTTCAGGATGTTCTCAAGGTCGGCCCGCCAGCTGTTGTGAAGCACGAAATGCGCGCTGCGGAGCTCGAGTCCGGCGATCAGGTCGGGCTCGGTAACAAGGCGAAACCTGGGCGCGCCGCCCAACGCATCCTTTACCGCTTGTTCAATCTCGGCCCCTTCCGCTCCCTCCGGGTCTGTCGCGGTGATGATCTCGATATCGCCTGCCGATGCTATCAGCGCCGCTCGGTCGGAGTCGGACATGCCCGCAACAGCCTCGATAAGTTGCGCAAGGAACGCGTCCTGAACCGCAGGCGTGTTGAACTGACCCAGAAGCCGCGCTGCAATCTCGACCGAAAGCTCGGCGGCCGTCGCCGCGTTTTCCTTCCGTGCGGTATTCCGGTCACGGTCAATGGCCGTGCGCGCGGCCGCCAGTAGTGTATCTGCTTTGGTTTGCGCATCCTTCCGCGCGGCTTTCGCGACTGTGTCCGCCGCCGCCTTGGCCTCGGCAAGTATGGCATCACGTTGCGCCGCGATGCTTGTGCGGGCCTCAGCGACCTCTGCCAGGGCCGCATCGGCTTTTGCCTGTGCTGTCTTGCCTTCATCCAGCATGGCCTCCGCCGCTACCTGGCGCCGGGCGATGGCCCCGGCGACCGGACGCCAGAACACGCGGCTAAGAAGCCAGACGAGGATCAGGACGTTGATGGCCTGAAGACCCAGTCCCCACCAATCGAGCGTCATGCGCTCATGCCAGTAGCGGGTTGGCGAAGAGCAGCAGGAGCGCAATCACCAGACAATAGATTGCCGTCGTCTCGATCATCGCAAGCCCAACGAACAGCGTGCGCGAAATCGTGTTTGCGGCATCGGGCTGACGGGCAATGGCATCCATCGCGGCGGCAACGGCGCGCCCCTCGGCAAGTGCGGGGCCGATAGCGCCGAAAGACACCGCGAAGGCGGCGCAGAAGATACTGGCAAGCGGAGCATAGTCCATCATGAATCCTTTTTCGTTGGGGAAGGGGCAAGGTCGGTATTCGGTGGGGTGCGTGCGCCGCCCTCGACCGCGGAGGCAATGAACACCATCGCCAGCACTGCGAAGATGTAGGCCTGCACCAGCCCGGTCAGCAGATCGAGCGCCATCAATGGGATCGGTACCAGCAGGCCCGCCAGCGAGGCGACGATGCCAATGATGAACACCCCGCTCATCACGTTGCCGAACAGGCGGACGAACATGGAAAAGACCCGCGTCAGGCTTTGCAGGATGTTGAGCGGGATCATCACCGGGTTGGGCGCGGCGAAGGATTTCAGCCAGCCGAACACACCCCCGGCGCGTATGCCAAACCAGATCACGGACAGGAACACCAGAACGGCGAGGGCGGCATCGGTTTCAAGCTGTGCGGTCGGCGGCTCGACCCCCGGCACAAGCGAGGACCAGTTCGCGACGAGGATGAACAGAAAGAGCGTGCCGATGAATCCGCGATAGGGTGCGGGGGCGGCGCCCGTTGTCTCGGTAATCTGGGTGTCTAGCGTGGCGACCATCAGCTCCAGCGCGGCCTGCCGCCGGGTTGGTCTGAGGTCTAAACGGCGCGTCAGGGCAAAAGCCCCGATCACCAGTATCGTCATGATCGCCCATGTCGTGACGATGGCTTGCGTGATCGGAACCGGTCCGATCTGGAACAGGACGGTGGAGTCGAGGGGAGAGTTCATGTTTGGATATCCCCCATCCTGCGAAGCATTATCCACTTGGCGCAGAGGACCCCCGCAAACGCCGCCAGCAGGGCAAGGCCGCCAAAGAGTACGGCCATAAAGAACCCGGTGGCCAGAAGCGAAATGCGTCCCAAGGTCAGGGCAATGGCCCGTAGGGGTTCACCCCCGTTGACGAGAATTTTGGCTGTCTCGCGAAGCGCGCGGAAATAACCATATCCGATGAAGAGCCCGCCCAGAAAGCATACCGGAAGAAGCACGAATAGCGGGAGAGTAGTGAGATCGGTCATCGCGCGTTCATCCATCTCCAAGCGGTCCAGCCGCCAATGCAAAGCCCGAGCAGCATCATCGGCGCGCTCCAGAAGATGCCCGTCTCAAACTGCGCATCAAGCCAGCGTCCGAAGAACAGGCCTGCCAGGGTCGGCACCACGAAGATCCAGCCCAGCACGCCGATCTGCGCCAAACGTCGACCGACGGACAAGTCACCTTCGCGCAGCCACCGCTCGTGTCGGCTGCGATGCTTGCGGATTTCCTCGATCAGAGGATCGGTTTCGGGGGGCTCCGATGGGTTTTCGGTCATCGGAACTGTCCCGTGTCTGCGCCCTGGCGCAACCTGCTTATCATCTGCCGGATGGCGTCCATCTGCAGTCGCATCGTCTCGACATGCTCAACCCGTTCTTCGTCGGTATCCGACTTGAAGCGAGCCAGAACCTCCGCGTCCAGCGTGGCCAGATCGTCGCCCGCCACCGCCTCGCGGGTAGCGATCGCGACGGTCCTACCGCCGGTCACGGTCAGCAACCCGCCGCGCAAGGCGCAGAACCGCTCGAGCCCGGCGGTTTTCCAGCTGAGGATGGAAACCGCGAGCACGGTCAGGAACGGGGCATGGCCGGGCCGAATGCCGAAGCTGCCGCTGGCATCCTGAGCCCGCAAGCTGTCGGCATCCTCATCCACAACGACGGACAGGGGGGTCACGATCCGCAATCTCATGCCGCGGCCTCGGCGTCGGTGGCGTCTGACGCATTTGCGGCAGCCTCTTTCTTTCTTGCGTCCTCCAGCGTGCCGACCATGTAGAGCGAGCTTTCGGACCACTCGTCGGCCTCGCCGTCCAGTATGGCGCGGCACCCCGACAAGGTCTCGGCAAGCGGCACGCTGGCGCCCGGCGTACCAGTAAAGGCCTCTGTCACCATGAAAGGCTGGGTGAGGAACCGCTGCAACCGTCGTGCTCGCTTCACAATCAGGCGGTCGGCGGTGCCCAGTTCCTCGACCCCTAGCAGCGAAATGATGTCGGTCAACTCGCGGAACCGTGCCAGTGTCTGACGGACCTCTTCGGCGATCTGGTAGTGGTCGCCGCCGACAACCAGCGGATCGAGCAGCATGGAAGACGATCCCAGC
>NZ_JBVCWP010000110.1:0-11620 GCF_057460485.1 Boseongicola sp. | reverse complement strand
GATCGATAATTTCTCTCATGTGCGCGCGGTGCTGGAGACCGAGGACGGCAGTCTGCACATGGCCACGAAGTTCCTCGCCGCTGCCGGCGGCTGCGCCGCCATGCAGGCGAAGGATCCGGAAGCCGACACGGTGGACATGGGCAAGACGATCGTGCGCACCTTCACACCGGCCCTGGACTCCAACCCGATCTGGTCGGGACAGGTGATGATCAGGCACCCGAACCACAACGGCATGCAGCTCGACATCAACACCGCGAAGTTCATCCCGGCACGCTACGTCAAGGAGATGACCGTGATGCGCGACGGTGAGCTGGTGTTCAAGATGGACGGAACGTTCTCCATCTCGACCAACCCGAACTTCCGCTTCACCTTCGGCAAAGGCGAGGCGAACGATCTCGATGTGGTGATCGTCGACACCGATGGCACGGTGTTCAAGGGACAAACCCAAGCGAAAGGGTCGTAGCCGGAACGCGGCGCCCTACTCCAGCGTCTCCGCCTCTTGCTTGCTCGAGTAATAGATGTGCGCCTGGAGCAAAAAGTCGTCGGGGCGTTTGAGAAAGAGCGTCCGCGCCGTCTCGTTGCCGAAGCAATAGGTCTTGCCCCGATATTCGATGTTGACCGAACAGTCGGTCTGGATGTCCTTGCCGAGCGCAAGGCCCATCACGCATTCGCCGCCAAACTCGCCGCCGGGCGTCTCAGCTGCGCGCGCAAGCCCGCCGACAAGAACGAGCATCGCGGCGACAAGGCATGGTGTTGCAAAATTTCGCATCCAGAACTCCACGCTTGGAAGGCTCCACGCTTCGAGAACCGCTGAAGCCTAGCGTAGCCCCCTCGCCATTCAAGAGCTTTCCGCCTGGACGCGTGCACGTCTTGGTGATCGATTATGGTTTTTGCGGAAAATTGACGGGAAAGGCGTTCTTGATGTTTGAGCACACGCGGCGCGGCGGGTTTCTCGGTCTCCTGCTCTTGGCTCCCTTGCTCTTGGTTCCCCTCCCCTTGGCGGCGCAGGACCAGACCAATTGCAACGCCCCGCAGACCCAGACGGACATGAACATCTGCGCAGCCCGCGCCTTCGAAGCCGCGGACACGAACCTCAACGCCGCTTACAAGACAGCGATGGCGGAGATGAAGGCGACCGACGCCAACCTGCCGCCTGAACTGAAAGGTGCGGAGAAGGCGCTGCGCGCAGGGCAGCGCGCCTGGATCACCTATCGCGACAAAGCGCACGAGGCTTACGGCTTCCTGGCCCGGGGCGGGAGCATGGAATCCATGCTGGTCGGCTCTTGCCTGGCTGACGTGACGCGCACGCGCACCAAGGAGCTTGAGGATCTGGGCTCAGGCCTCGGCAATTGAGGGGATGAGGCAGCCGCCTACTGGACGCTCTGTGTGACCCATGTCACAGATGGATCGAGCCGTACTTGCTATTACGGCGACCAAGTCTGCCGGCTCATGAACGGCAGGTTCCGATGGAGTGAAACCATGTTACTTCGAACGTTGATTGGCGCGGGCTTTGCCGTTTTGGTGCTTGGCTCTCCCATCACCAAGGCAGGTCCGGCGAACATTCAGTCGGATGTCGACGCCGCAACAGTCACGCCAGCCAAGGCTACGCCCCTCGGCCTTTACCTCACTCCACAAGAAGCGCACCGGGCCCTAACCGAGAATCCCGACATCCTATTCATCGACGTTCGAGATCCAATCGAGGTCACCTTTATCGGCCATGCTGAGGGCGTCGATAAGATCATTCCTGTCGGCATAGCGACCCGTGAGGTGGACCCGGAGACGGGCCAGTACCGGATGGCCGCCAATCAAGACTTCGTCGCCAACGTCGATGAATTTGTCGCAGCGCAAGGCAAAACGAAAACCGATCCAATCATTGTCAGCTGCCGGTCCGGCTCGCGGTCGGCGCTCGCCGCGCGAAAGCTGATCGACGCCGGCTACACCAACGTCTGGAACCTCGTCGAAGGCTTCGAAGGCGACAAAGCGCCAGACGGGACGCGCAAATCCAATGGCTGGCGCAACGCCCATCTTCCCTGGACCTATAAGCTTGCCCATGGGGTTGCTTGGTAAAGGACAACTCGGCTCTTGAGACAGGCGCCTTCGAGACACGCTTGATCGTAGCGCTACGGAATTACCGGGAGCGGACATCATGCTTCCCGCCCGGTAAACTCCGTACAACGCAGATTGAGTTTAGGAGTTAGCCCATGTTGCATCAAACCGCGCGCGCCCTCGCTGCGTTTCTGCTGCTGTGTTCAAGTCTGGCGACGCACGCGCTGGCCCTCGATATGCGCCCGAGCGTGTCCCTTGAGTTGGCGAAGCGCATGGCGGACGCTTGTGAGGCGAAGGCTAAACAAGAGGGCTGGAACCTCAACATCGCGGTGGTCGATGCCGGTGCCGATCTCGTTCTTTTCCGCCGCATGCCCAACGCCTATCTCGGCAGCATCGACATCGCGTTGGACAAGGCTCGCAGCTCCGCGCGGCTGCCATTCCCCACGCGCGGTCTCGCTGACATCGTTTACGGGAAGGACGGCAAGGGCGGGCGGACGCCCGGGCTTGCTCACGTTGAGGGCCTGATGGCCTTCCCTGGTGGCCTGCCCATCAAGGCCGATGAGACGCTGGTCGGGGCCATCGGCATCAGCGGCGCAACGGGGGATCAAGACGAGGAGTGTGCCCAGGTCGCCATCGATGCCATCGCCGAAGACCTGAACTGACGGTCTGCCTAGTGCGGGAAGTGGTGGCCGCACAAGGACTCGAACCTTGGACCCGCTGATTAAGAGTCCAATGACTCGTTAGTCCCCTCAAGGGGCATTCCGACAAATTCCTCTTTCGTTCCCGCATTGAGACGAAAGGGAATTTGGACAATGTCGGAACGGATTGATGCCCGCCAAACCACCCCGGCGAGCGCCGCAAAGCACGCGAACGGCGTCCAGGAGACGCTCGGAAAACGGGCGCGCGAGCGCAACTCACCCCTGCCTAGCGCCGATACAGCAGGCAGCACCCTCCCCCGGCCAGCGCACCCCTCAAATCGCCTCCTAGCTCAGCTCAACGAGCGATGGAGGGTCGTAGATGATCCGCTGCAATGGAGGCTGCAGAAAAAGAAGGGCAACCTGCGGGACAAGAACTCCGGCTGGGACAACCGCTCCTTCTGCCGGACGAAAGACGACTTACTCCGATGCATCCGCGAGCATTGCTGCTCGCCGGATCAAGGCCAGCTAAGGAGCATTCGGGAGTACAACGGCGTAGACAAAGTTGCGCTGCAGCAGGTGCGCGCCCTCCCCGACTGGCACCCAGACTGGGATCGCCAAAACGATCACACAAACTTGGACGTTCTTGGAACGGACCAAGCACACAGCGAACACCAAGCCTCGCCTTTGGCGTCCAAGGCATCTGTGGTCTGCGATGCTGGCGAATAGCAATCCGCAAGAGCTCGCTCTGCTCTCTATTAGATTAGGCGCACTGTGGGAGGGGAGTGGTTCATAAGTGGGGCGAGAGCGACTGTGCAGGCCATAGGTGCAACAAGAGCAACTCCAGCCCCCTCATCGGTACAGCCAGCGCGTAGTCGAAACGCGGCCAAGTCCAAGCGGCAGCACGCAAGCAAGCGCATCACCATGCGTCAGGCTGAGAACATGATGGCAGCAGTCTTATTCGCAAAATCGGTTGGCTTGGCTTTGGTTGCCCACCTTACTATCCACTGGGCTTGCACTGACGTTGGTGATGACCCTGATGGCAAGCTCTTCGCCAAGGTCCGCGAAGGTCTGGACAAGTGGCTCGGTCGCCAGGGTGTCGGGTTCGCCGCTGTGTGGGCACGAGAGCGACAGTCAGGGGGGCAATCCGACGTCGAGCACTGCCATATGCTTTTCCACCTACCGCACGAATACCGTGCGGGAAAGAAGCTGCATAAGGTCGAGAATGCCATCTACCGCCTCATCAGTCGGCATGGTCGGCGTGATGGCGACAAGAAAGGTGACGGCTACTGGGCCGACGAAGTCGCCAAACTCGTGATCCACGAGAACCCAGACGGCAAATACCTCATCAAGGGTGGCGGTCTGCAGGTATGGAAGCGCTTCCGATTGAGAAGGGAGCATCGCCGCTGGCAGGGCCTCATCCACGGCAAGCGCTGCGGCACGACCCAGAACATCGGACCGGCAGCGCGCAGATGCTGGAACGAGCATCAGCATCGACAAGGCAAGGTGCACGAGCAACGACCCACGAAGCACTCCAGGCTGGCGTTCCGGCGTCGTTTATCAATTGCTTCGTGCGGGTTGATACGTATCGTACGCACCGCGCTTTACGACGGCTTGTCCTCGACTCTCGCAGATGACCTGCACGGTAAATTTCTCGGCGACCTGCGCTATATCCTCGGTCTTCAAATCGTGACCGCCCTGAGCCACCTTGGGCTCTACGTTGTTGGCCTTCAAAAAGCTCTTTGCAAGTTCACCGCGGATCGCAAAGTTCACATTTTGAGGGAGAGGGCCAGACGCCTTCAGCACTTCGATGTCTGCAAGACGACCGGTCACGACTCCTAAAACGTGCCCTTCACCGTCAACCAAAGGACCGCCGGAGTTGCCGGGCTGCACGGGTGGAGTGAACTGGAGGTAGCGGGTGTCGTTTCGTATACCCGATAGCGAGCTTATGTTGCCCGAGGTGAAATTGACGCTGCCACTCAGGACCCCCGAGTAGGGAAATCCTAGCGCGTACACGGAACTGCCCAGGCGTGGTGACGTAGCGCGAGATGCGAGCAAACTTTACAGCAGCATCGTCCTGATGATTGTCTGAGTAGACCTAATTCTAAGGTGTAACGAGCCCAGCCGTTCTGTTTTGGGCACGCGAGGTGATCCAATCGCTAGATGCGTACGTAGAGGAGGGAGACGGCTCATCCAATGACATCACTGGCGCTTTGACCAATACGCGTGATAGTGTTGGTCATATCGCAATAAAGAAACGTGTTGAGAGGAAATCAGATGGCAGGGCGTCTTTGGAAGTCGATTATGGATCCGAATACAAATGCCTTCGCCCGATTGCCGAAGACCGTTAGGTTCCAGCTTATGGTAGTACTAGCTCTGCTTTGGTCCACAATTTTTTGTGTGAGCGCCGGATTGCTATTTTGGCTTCCTGGCTACATTTTGGTTCATGTCGTGCTCATTGCGATAGGGATTTTTGGTACGCGTTGGGCATTTAAAAGCGTGCAGGCGACAACGAAAAACAGCGCGTAGACTATTAACCCGGAGCGATTGTTATGATCGGTCAGGAAATTCTCATACAAGGCTTGGCCGTGCTTGGCGTGCTCATAATCGGGTATGCTTTTCTCTTGAGGCCCCAACTGCAACGTATTCGAGAAAACGAACAGTTACTTGAATCATTGCGAGTCGGTGACACGGTCGTGTTGACCGGCGGACTGGTTGGGACCATCAAGAGCTTTGAGGGACCGCGCCTGCTGATACTCGAGCTCTCCGATTCCACGCGCGTGCGGGCGTTACGACGCGGGATAGAGTCGAAATTCGAGGAATGAATAAAGTCAAACATGCCTTGGCGGAAAGTTATCCGGGACGAGTTTGATGCGGTTGTCACTTAGCGCTACGTGCTCTATTGGCACCTAGCGGACGTCAATGGTGAGGTCAGCACGTTCCGCCTATGCGGCGTATTACAATCAAGCGCGCACTCACTTGGCATTAGTGAAGGACGCGCCTATGCATCGAGCGATCCAGCGATGTGGCGACATTACCAGCATTCCCATCCTGCCTGGACTGCACCATCAATACTTCCGGATATGATTATCGGAAAAGACCACGGCGTAGGGAGTGTGTGTTATGCCCGAGGGGCCGGAGATTCGTCGTGTAGCCGATCGGATCGAGCGCGCCATCGGTGGGCGTGTCGTAACCGAGGTGCGGTTCCTTTTTCCGCACCTCATGCGCTTTGAGGATTGTCTTCGGGGACAAATCGTGACCGCTGTCAAGACCCATGGCAAAGCCATGTTGGTGCAATTCAGTGGAGGTCTTTGCGTCTACGCTCACAGCCAGCTGTATGGCCGCTGGTACGTGATCTCCAAGAGGAAGCTGCCAAAAACGAACCGCAGCCTGCGCCTTGAGATCCATAACAACCATAAATCGGCGCTTCTCTACAGCGCCTCGGAAATTGATGTGCTTACACCCGAGCAAGTCCGGCGACACCAATTCCTGTCAAAGTTGGGCCCCGACGTGCTCGCTCAGGACGTCGACGAGCATGTCATCTTGAATCGGATAACGGACCGGCGTTTTGCGCGCCGGCAGCTGCATGCCTTGCTTCTCGACCAGGGTTTCGTTGCAGGGCTTGGAAACTACTTACGATCGGAGATCCTCTTCGCAGCGCGAATGCATCCGATCCGCCGTGCAGGTGACCTTTCGGCTATCGAAGCGAGCACGCTTGCACGTCGTATCCTGAGCGTTGCGCAGCAGGCGTATCGCACTGGCGGCATCACTAACGATCTTGACCGTGTCAAGGTGGCGAAAGCCCAGGGCATGAGACGCGCCCAGTATCGTCACCACGTCTTTTCTCGTGGCGGTTGCCACTGCTGGACGTGCCACGCCGAGATCCATGAGGAAGTACTGGGCGGCCGCAAGCTTTTTCTTTGTCCAAGCTGCCAACCTCAGCCGAAGCGTGCTCTGGCGACTCGCAGAAAGTCACGCGAGAACTCCTGACTATACCGAAAACCTAAACCCGGACGTAGTGGTTATGAAGTCCGCCAAGGACGGCGTGCGACCTGATGCTTCCGGTCCGCTGAATGGGTCGAGAGACCGGTGCATCTTTAGCCAACGACCAGTGGGTTCTGATGTTGTTGTAATAGCGAGCATAGGCTTGCAAGACCCGGCGCAGATGCGCCTCGCCCAAAACGATGAGATGATCGACACACTCGCGCCGGATAGAGCCGATCAGCCGTTCGGCAAAGCCATTCTGCCATGGTGAGGCTGGGGCTGTAGGCTTGTCTCGTATGCACATGGTTCGCAGCCGGCGTCTAAAAAGAGTGCCGTAGATCCGATCCCGATCGCGGATGAGATACCGCGGAGCCTCCTCCCAAGGAAACGCCTCACTGACTTGACGCGCAATCCATTCTGCCGTCGGGCTAGCCGTGACATTGACCCAGACCAGTTCTCTGCGGTCCAACCATACGATGACCAGCGTATACAGCAGATCGAAGCTGATGGTCGGGATGACAAACAGGTCCATGGCGGCAATGTCTGGTGCGTGATTGCGCAGAAACGTCTTCCATCCCTGGCTCGGTGGCCCGCTTCGCTTGACCATGTATTTGGCGACAGAGGACTGAGCAACAACCTCAAACCCGAGCTTGAGGAGTTCGCCGTGGATGTGCGGCGATCCCCAGAGCGAATTTTCCATGCTCATCTTCTTGATCAGCGCACGAACGTCCGAGTCGATCTGGGGCCGCCCTCCCCGCGCACCCGACTTCCAACGCCAATAGCTGCGAAAGCCCGCCCGATGCCATCGAACCAACGTCTCCGGTCGGATGATCGTAAGAACGCGAAGAATAGAAGGAAATAAACGGTACAGCTGGACCAAGAACCAGCGGTCGCCGTTCGCGAGAAGGGCCCGGCCCGGCATCCTACGCCGCAAAATGATCAGCTGATGCCGCAGCACCGCTTTCTCAGCTTCAAGACGACGTCTCGACTTGAATGGCAAGGCGATCAGAGCCAGGAAGAAGCGGAGCAGCGCTAACATTCTGCCCTGACGTTAGGCGATTCCTTCGGCTGAACAAATTCGGATGAGATTTTCGGTACACACAGGCATACGCTGATGATCCTTGGCTGCTGGCCGAGACCGATTCACCGGTGGTAAGATGCCGCGCAGGTCTAAGTTTGCTTGCCGCTCTTAGCCTCTTGTTCCTCAACGGCCCAGCCTAGCTAATCTCTGGTGGAAATCATGCGTCCGGTGATGTCTCGTGTGCTTGTTCTTGGTGGCCTCGTCGCAGCCTTAGGAACCTCGAACACAGTCCTAAATGCGGAATCCCAGGGTGATGATCCGTTTGCGACACATCACGAGCTTGGGCTGATGCAAGGTTTTCCTCCACCACCCGATAAGCTTGTGACCAAAGACAATGCCCTGCTGACGCCGCCCTTCAATCGCTGGTCCTATCAGAACATGCGGCTGATTTATCCTTCAGCGCCGATCCCAGCCGCGCATCAAGCCGTCCCGATTGATCGACGCATTGATGGTTCCATCGACTATCTGAAGGTCAAGCATCCTGGTACCGGCGGCACGGTCGATTTAGCTACGGCTCTGAAAGAAAGTTACACGGACTCCATCGTCGTGATTCACGGCGACAAGATCGTCTACGAGAAATACTTCAACGGCATGCACGCGGATCAGCCACATCAGATGATGTCCGTGACGAAGTCGTTCGGGGGACTCCTCGGCCTCATGGCCGTGATGGACGGCAAGATGGGCGAAGACGATCTGGTGGTGGACTACGTGCCTGAACTCAAGAGCGCCGGAGCATTTGCCGACGCCACCGTTGAACAAGTTCTCGACATGACAAATTCGATGAGCTTCACCGAGGATTATGCAGATCCGCAAAGTGGCATACGTCGCTATGGAGCTACGCTTGGATGGACCGAGCCACTGCCAGACATCGACTATGAAGACAACTTGTATGATTACCTTGTGACGCTCGATATCGACCCGGACCATGAGCATGGCGAGATCTTCCACTACCAAACGCCCAAGACCGATGTGGTCAACTGGGTGACGAATCGCGTCAACGGCCAGTCATTTCAGGATGCGATGTATGAGCAGCTTTGGGCCAAGCTGGGGACTGAAGGGGAGACTTATGTGCTGCTCGACAAGAACGCGACGCTCGTTGCTGGCGGTGGCCTAAACGCAACGCCGTACAATCTGGCCCGCTTCGCAATGATGATGATCAACGACGGCAAGTTCAATGGCCGGCAGGTCGTGAAGACTGAGGTGATCGATGCCCTGGCAAAGGGTGGAAGCATAGAAGCCTTCGACAATGGTCCAGATTCTGACGGTGTTGTGCATCCGAAGGGCGAATGGAGCTACCGCGCTCAGTGGTGGGTCAAGCACACGCCGGGTGCAGAGGCCTTTATGGCCATCGGGATTCACGGACAGTGGATTTACGTCGATCCGAGCCGAGATATTGCGGTTGTGAAGATGTCGTCACAGCCCATGTCCGAAGGCGAAGTTATCAATGGACTCGACCTCAACACTTTCTACGCAATCGTACAGCATTTAGCAGAGTGAGCGCATCTGATTCTCAGCGTAGCCGATGGTTGCTTTGGGTCAAAAACGGAAGTCAGGCGCGCTCGCCAGCATGTCTGCTTATCCCCACTAAACGGACGTAACTGGCTGCGCCTAGGTTATCCCTTGGTGAAAGACATAAGGCTGAGCACAGTGAGGAGCAGCCACGCCCTCCTCTCATTCCGGTCCAAGCTGGTCATCTTCTTTGTTTCTTGGCTTCTCGATCTGTTTGTTCTTGATCTCTCTTCGGTCTTGCTCCTGACCAACGAGAAAGCCAACGACTCCTCCGGCTACTAGTCCAGCCAGGTTGCCCAACCCCGGCAACACCAACCCTGCACCGAAGCCGGTAATCGCGCCTGCTACCGTCGGATTGCGTTTCGCCCAATCCTTCGCTTTGTCCCAAGTCGTCTTCTCGGCCATGACAACCTCCTGTTTGACCCTTCGCTACTCAACCACGCTGGGAATAGAGAAAAACAGCCATGCCAGGAAAAGGAAGACCCTTTCCGAAAGGGGTCAGTGGAAATCCGGGCGGTCGCCCGAAGGTATCGTTGGGCTTCCCATTGTGGCCCATCAGACGCATCATTTTGGCTTCTATGTAGACACGCTCGCCACTCGGCAGCGTCCAAAGCCAGTCGTATTTTTGTCGCGGCGCATTGAGATAGGGGACATCACTTTCGATCTGGCCGTATGTTGCGGGTTCAGTAGCGCTTAGCCTTCGTCTCACAAGAGCGAGTGTCTGTGTCTCGGTATGGGGGCCGATGCCAGGCTGATAGGCTCGTTTTGTCCTGACGCTGGTTGCGACGGGATGCTCGGCGTCCACTGCCTCGATGGCTTTCGCGAAATCTGCTGTAAGTTCTGAAATCACAAGAGGCCGTACAGGATCACAAAAACATCGCTCTCAATCATGGGATGATTCTGTCTTACGATGCGAGTCCAGGCCGGGTAGAATTTTCGGAAAGGACAGGCGGCATTTCACGTTCGAGCCTGAGCCGCATGCGAACACCTATTTTGGCTTTCCGATTAAGCAACGGCCAGGTAGCGGCGGGGAGAATTTGTAAGCTCTAACTTCTTTCATTAGACTCGTGCAGCATTTCTGGAGACTTGCGATATGAATCAGAACAGCTTCTGCGTCAGCATCTTTGCGGCCGGATTCTTTATAGCGATTTCGATGCTCATACCGAACCTCGGCCTCGCTCAGATAGAGCAGATGGACAAACTCAAGGCTGACATGGCGGCTCTGATAGCGAAGACGGCTGAGTTAGGATCACCCAACATCGAAGGGACGTATCCTGTTGGTGGCAAGAGTGTTCCCGGCTTGTATTTCGGCAACATCAAGATGAACAACGTCTTTGATGTTGTTGACGAGGTGTCGAAGGAACACGGCGCATTCTCCACGATCTTTGTGAAGGACGGAAGCGACTACGTGAGCGTAGCGTCGACCATCAAGAGGGACGACGGTTCACGTGCGATCGGAACCGTCCTGGACCCAAATGGGCCGGCGATTGCGATGATCAATAAGGGCAAAGCGTACTATGGAGAGGCGACCATTCTTGGAAAGCCTTACATTACCGCCTATGAACCGATCCGGGACGCTGCCAATAATGTCATCGGCATCTACTTCGTGGGCTTCATGAAGTAAGAAACGCATTGGCGATGGGAAAAAGACGGAAGACAGTGGCAACGATGCCGGCGTCCGGACCTACCCCGAGCCCAAGGGGTGTTACTTCGCGTGTACGGTCACGTGAGCTTCGACACTAAAAAGACCGCAGCGGTCCCTCCCAACAGCACGAGCCCAGTCCACGAGAGCACCAACATAGCAGGCCCCGGACGATGCTCTTTATTCACGGCCTCGGACTGCACGGCGCGGAGGTTCAAGTATCCGAGCGCCGGCGCTGTCACGAACGAGACGATCGTCGCCACGTCTACCATGGCCGTGAGGCTCTGGACGAACAGTGCGAGCACGACGACCGTCCCGATCCACATCGCCAGGATGGCTGCCCAGTATATCCGTGCGGCCGAGACAACAGGTGTATCGACCGGGATCACGAGGCGGTGGATCGACCGCTCGATTGCCCGGGGAAACCCATCAATGACTGTCAAGGAAGTGGACACCATGGTTGTGAGTACGGCGACCATTACTAATGGCCGCATCCACGCCCCCAGGGTCGTGGAGTACAGATCGACCAATTGTGTAGCGAATGCGATACCCTGTGAGGAGAAACTCTCACCCGAGGCGTACATGAGACCGGCACCCAGGATCAGGAAAGCGAACGCGAAAAGTCCCGTCCCGATATATCCTATTCTGAAGTCGAGCTGCGCATCAGCAACGGTGACCGTGGTTCCCGTCGCCTCGTTCTTCGCCAATGTCCACAGAGAGCTC
>NZ_JBVCWP010000109.1:0-11660 GCF_057460485.1 Boseongicola sp. | reverse complement strand
CGTCCTCTTCACGACCAGTGTCGCCGGCCCAAAAGGGCTGAAGCTGACATCGCGATGTTTTCCGCCGCCAAACAAACAATTTTAGGAACTGAAACTGACATTTCGCTCTCCTGAACTAATCCTCTTAGTTCCTTATTCTATCGTCAGACGCAGTCGGACAGATTGATTTGCGTCAATGGCAATGGCCCGCTGCCTACACAGAAGCTTTGGACCAGACATGAAAGTGCTCCGCTCAGGTGATAGTCTGAACGAGGCTTTACCTCGGCCCTCTTCGCGACTGCCACGAGACCGATACGCGGCATCCATGAGGCATGGTCAAACGTACTCCCGGCAAAAAAATAACCCCGACATCAGATGAACGCCGGGGTCAGTACTCTTACTTCGGGACAATGGTTATCGTAGCACGGCAGGCATTTGTTCGCCTTGAGTTAGATCAAAAGTGGTTTTTGGTTTTGGATTACCAAACCCAACGAAAGGGAGGCGGTACGTCTCACCGAATTATCGGGACCTAGGTCTGGCGGGCAGCCTCAGATGTTCGAATTAATACCATTTAAAGACAATAAATTAGATAGGATTCTGGCGGCGGAAGAGGTCAAGTCTCCTGACGTGCAGCAGTCAGCACATGATCAACGTCCTCTTCGGATATACCTAACGCGCTGGCGGTCTCCAAAAGGAGACAGCCGCCGCTGGGCAGCTTGGCACCTTCAGCACGGTCTCCATATTCTCCTTGGCCCATGCAACCGTGTCGTCTTGGAGACGGCCTTCACGGCCTGCCCCGAAGCGTCTACGGCTCCTGTGAGGCGGGTCACTCTATTGGGACGGGAGCGGGTCAATCGCCTGTTTTTGGATTGGGCGTATCTACATTGCCTTCCGGCAAAACGAGCGTGTCCTCGTAGACCATCATTGTCTCAACGAAAGTCATTTCTGCCTCAATTCGTATCTCCAACCACTGTTTGATTAGATGACGAACTTTCACAATATCGGGCAAATCGTTCAGTCGGTCTTCCACCGCCTTCAAGCCTGCCAATGCGTCCATGTTCTCAAGGGCAACATCCACCGCCTCGACCAGTAGTGGAAATAACAGAGCGGTGCGTTCCTTGTGTTTTCCGCATAAACTGCGTTGTGCGGTGAAATCGTGCCGTGCCTTGATAAATTCCATAAGTTCCCCTGATGCCTAACAACGCTCCAATAGAGGTAGGGACGTACCGCCGCCACTTCAAGAGTTCGACTAATTTTTATTATTTGTTTTTAATTACTTAACACATAGATATTCATGTGATTATCACACAGTGCTCCTCACATAGGGTTCGCAGAAGATCATGTTGCCTGTGGTGATCCTGCTAAGGCCAGGTCCGATTTTAGGTCCCCTTCCCATATCGAAACTACAATTCAATGAACCATGGATGATGATTGATACTGTGACTGGTTTAACGATGAGGGTGCGAATTCTCGGCACGGATGTTGCGCCAGTGGTTTGGTACCATAGACCTCCGCAGCCTCACCTTCGTGATCAACCGCCCGCCAAAGATAGTGCATCTCTCCATTGATCTTCGCGAAAACCTCGTCCATGAACCACGGCCAGTTCGAATAGGATTGCATCCGACTGACCCGGTTTCTTCGGATCTCGAGGGCAAACATCGGGCCAAATCTGTTCTACCGGACCCGCAGGGTTTTGTGGCTCATATAGATCCCTCGCTCGTGCAGCAGGTCTTCTACATTCCGCAGCGAAAGCGGAAACCAAAGATACAGCATAACCGCCAGACGAATGACCTCGGGGGGGCTTTGAAAGGACTGAAATGGGTCGTGTTTTGTCATCGATGAGCGCTGCAAAACCGCCCTACCCGGCTTAATCCGATTTGCTCTGACAGTGCCTCACGGAGGGTTCGTGATTTACGCTATTTTGGCCGCTCACAGTTTTTGGTGTTCTTGTGCCTCAAAAATAGCCTATTGGATGTTGTGAGCCTGTGTGGAAAAGTTCTTTTGGGCGTTAAAGCGATGCGGATATCAGCATTCTTGGTGAAAACCCTTGATTTACTGATGTTATCTCGGATTTGACGTGGTGTGTCTGTTGTTTCGACGCCATAGGGTAGAATGTAGCGATCACAAAGCTTGACCCGACCTGAGGCAGTCAAAGGATTTCAAAGCAATATGTGCCCAGCATCATTGGCCGACGAAAGCGATCGCGGATTTATTATACCAATCGGTGGGGGCGAAGACCGCGTTAAGGAAATGCAAATTCACCGCAAGTTCGTTGAGCTTTCGGGCGGAGCAGATGCCTATATCGTAGTGATCCCAACGGCATCGATGTTGAATGAGACTGGCCCGGACTACAACCGCATCTTTTCCAACTTAGGCGCGGGCAAGGTGGAGTTTCTCCCGATCTCGCGCCGGTCAGATTGCGACAATCCCGAGTTTTCCCAGATGTTGGACAACGCTACGGGCATATTCATGACTGGTGGCAATCAATTGCGGCTTTCGGCTATTCTGGGCGGGACGCTTGTGGTGACAAAGATCAGGCACCGTAATGCCGCGGGGGTTCCTGTTGCAGGCACCTCGGCCGGTGCGTCGATCATGTCAGAACATATGGTCGCGGGAGGACTAGATAACGAGTCCCCAGCCGAGGGGACGGTCACACTGGCACCCGGTATCGGCCTGACAAATGCGGTCATCATCGATCAGCACTTTACTCAGCGCAATCGGCTTGGCCGTTTGCTGACCGCGTCGTCCTTTAACCCGTTTCTGATCGGCCTGGGCATTGACGAAGACACCGCAGCCTTTATTGGACCCGATAACGTGTTGGAAGTGGTCGGGAGCGGTACGGTGACTGCGGTTGACGCCAGCCAGATGACCCATTCCTCAATGTGGGATGCCAAACCGGGCGAGGCACTAAGCCTACTGGGCCTGCGTCTTGACGTGTTGGGTGAGGGGTGTCGTTATGATCTGAAGGCACGTATCGGATATCCACCGCCAGGGCATTTGGCGCTTTCTGCCTTGTCGGTCCCGGACGTCTAGAACTCCGTCCTGTGCGGAGTAATATATTAATCAACAAGGCAACCATTTGAAAATAATCTCAACAAATGTCTTTGTCGGCCCCAATGTCTGGGCTGAATTTCCTGTAATACGGCACGTCATAGATTTGGGGATATTGGAAGACTGGCCCTCTGCCAAAATCGGATCAGAGTTCCTCCAAGGGCTGATTGCTGCGTTGCCTGGGCTTTCAGACCACGGCTGCTCTTATGGCGAAGCCGGGGGTTTCTTGCGCCGGCTGCGCGAAGATGAAGGCACCTGGATGGGTCATATTCTGGAACATTGCGCCATCGAAGTGCAAAATGTCGCCGGGACGGATATCTCCTTTGGCCGGACGCGCGGGACCGGAGTGCATGGACAATACAACATGGTCTATGCCTACCGCCAGCGCGATGTGGGATTGGCCGCAGGTGAGCTTGCGCTGCGGCTGTTGATGCATCTTCTGCCCCAGCCATTGCAGGACCAGGTCGATCACGCATTCGATCCTGCCTTCGATTGGCCAACTGAATTGCGCAGTTTTGTACTGCATGCCCAACGCAAGGAATTCGGTCCCTCGACCGGTTCTTTGGTTAAGGCGGCCCATGAGCGCGACATCCCTTGGATTCGGCTGAACGAAGGATCCCTGGTGCAATTCGGGCATGGCAAATATCAGCGGCGTATTCAGGCAACCGTCACGTCCGAGACCCGACATATCGCTGTGGAAATCTCATGCGATAAGGAAGACACGCACAATCTGTTAAACGATCTTGGGCTGCCCGTGCCACAGCAACGTATCGTCTACAGCGCCACCGAGGCCATCCAGGCCGCCCGTAAGATTGGCTTTCCCGTTGTGGTCAAACCTTTGGATGCCAACCATGGGCGAGGTGTCTCGATAAACCTGAAGAAAGATGAAGAGGTCGCCGCCGGATTTACCGAGGCCGAAGCACATTCGAAAAGCGCAGCCATACTGGTCGAGAGCTTTGTTACCGGCTTTGATCACCGGATGCTGGTCGTGAACAACAAGCTGGTTGCGGTGGCCAAACGGGTGCCTGGCCGCGTCACCGGCGACGGCAAGCACAGTATTGCTGAGCTTGTGGATATCGCAAACGAGGATCCGCGCCGCGGCATCGGACACCAGAAAGTTCTGACCATTCTTGAGATAGACAATCAGGCCAAGCGCCTGATCGCGGATGCTGGGCACACTGCTGATACGGTCCTGGCGGAGGGGGTGGTGTTTTATTTACGCTCGACTGCCAACCTGTCCACTGGCGGTACCGCGATCGACCTTACCGATGTCGTTCACCCAGATAATCGCGACATGGCAGAACGCGCGATCATGGCAGTGGGACTGGACGTTGGCGGCGTCGATTTCCTGATCGACGACATCACACACTCCTACAAGGACATCGGAGGTGCAATTGTCGAAGTGAATGCGGCCCCTGGCTTTCGCATGCACGTTGCCCCCTCTGAGGGTCAGCCACGCGATGTTGCGGGCAAAGTGATCGACATGCTGTTCCCGCTGGGGCAGCAAAGCCGGATCCCGATTGCGGCGATCACCGGCACAAACGGCAAAACGACGACCTCGCGTATGCTGGGCCACATCATGAAAGCCAGTGGTAAGATCGTCGGCATGACCTCTACCGACGGGGTCTATGTAGATGGCAAACTCAGCGTCAAGGGCGATATGACCGGTCCAAAGTCGGCTCAGATGGTGCTGCGCGACCCCACGGTCGATTTCGCCGTAATGGAAACCGCGCGTGGCGGGCTGGTGCGCAGTGGACTTGGCTATCAGCGTTCAGACGTCGCGGCGTGTTTGAACGTATCCGCCGACCATCTTGGTCTGGGTGGCATCGAAACGGTCGAGCAACTGGCCGTCGTCAAGCGTGTGGTCATCGAAAGTGCCACTCAAACTGCGGTGCTGAACGCCGATGACATTGAATGCCTGAAAATGGCCGACTACGCAGATGTGGATTCAATCTTTTATGTCACCGTCAATCCCGGCCACACACTGGTGAAAGAGCATATCAAGGAAGGGGGTAAGGCAATTGTCCTTGAACAGGGCATGAGCGGCGACATGCTGACAATCTACGATAACGGACTGCATATGCCCGTTCTGTGGTCGCATCTGATCCCCGCGACCCTTGAAGGCAAGGCCACACACAACGTCCAAAACGCAATGTTTGCGGCAGCTATGGCCTATAGTTTCGACGTTGATCTTGACAATATCCGCATCGGTCTGCGGACCTTCGACACGAGCTACTTTCAGGCACCAGGTCGGATGAATGTGTTTGATGAGCATCCCTTCAAGGTGATCCTTGACTATGGCCACAACCCGGCCGCCTTGGGCGCGATGGCAGGACTTGCCGATCGTCTGGACGTCAAGGGGAGGCGCATTGGCGTGCTGTCGATTCCTGGGGATCGCCGCGACTGCGATGTTGCGGATGCAGCACGCATCCTGTCGGGGCATTTCGACCATTATATCTGCAAGGCGGACGACGACAGGCGCAAGCGCGGCGACGATGAGATACCGCAGATGTTCAAAGCCGAATTTCTCAAGAACGGAATTTCGGAAAATCAAATCTCGGTCATTCCGAATGAGGAAGACGCGGTTGCGGCAAGCCTCGAGATGGCAAAACCGGGCGATCTTGTAATCATCTTCGGCGACAACAGTGCCCGCTGCTGGAAACAGATCATCTATTTCAATGCGCCCGAGCAGACGGGGTCCGCAGCGTCGATCCCGGTGAGCGCTCAGGTGCCTGCTCCTTTTGAAGAAATGATCGACGGCGATTCAAGTATGGTACGCGACTCGCGCGGTGTTCGACTGGCCCGAGGCGATATCGAAGACGGAGATTGAACAGGGCCGTGAGATGGATCGTATAGAACAGCTTGAGGCCGCACTTGATATCGACTGGGCGCAGGCCGACAATATCCGTGTCGACCCAGTTCGCCGCCTAACCGGTCCGAGCCTGATTTGGAATCGTCCTGGCGCGGTAGTGGATATATTCTTTGAGGATTTTGATCCTGGCATCTTGACGGCTCTGTGGGAGAAACACGCACGCCTTGCGTTGGATGCGCTTGGTTGGGAAGACGAGAATATCGCCCACCGGCGTTTCCGGGGGGGCGTTAGTCTGACGATCTCCGCTCCGCTCGATCAGCTTTACTCTGCTGTCTACGTAGCCCAAACCGCATGGCACTATTGCGCGGCAGAACTCTTGAACGTCGCGCCTTCGCCGTTCGACCGCATGATCAACGATCTGAAAACGGTCATGGCGCAAGAGGCAAATCCGGGCTTGATCACTTTGATTGCTGCGGCTGCTTTGCATGACGTTGATATCCTCTGCGACGATGATGAGGTTTCTCTTGGCCACGGGGCCAGTTCCAAGACATGGTCCGTGGCGGAGGTGCCAACACCGGACAAAGTTGATTGGTCGGACCTGCATGATGTGCCATTTGCGCTCATCACCGGCACAAATGGTAAGACAACGACAACGCGTCTTTGCGCTACGATTGCGCGTGCTGCAGGCAAGGTCGTGGGCTTGACGTCAACCGATCTCGTGCAGGTCGATGACGATGTCCTTGATCGTGGTGACTATTCTGGCCCGGGAGGCGCGCGGATGGTTCTGCGCGACCCACGGGTCCAGATCGCCTGCCTGGAAGTGGCGCGCGGTGGTATCTTGCGTCGCGGGTTGCCAACCCGGCGCGCCCGTGTGGCCGTCGTAACAAACGTCGCCAAGGACCACTTGGGAGAGTATGGCGTGACGTCGCTGCCGGAGCTGGCACAGGTCAAGTTTGTGGTCGCGAGCGCGTTGGCGCCGGATGGTGTTCTGGTCTTAAACGCTGATGATTCCCACGTGGTCGATGCGGCAATCAACGTGACCGCAGCGATCTGGTGGTTTTCACTGCACGCCTCCACGCCCCAGATCGTTCAGGCGCGAGCGCTTGGCAAACCTTGTGCCTATCTCAAGGGCGACGAGCTGATCTTTTTTGATGGCACCGCCGAAGCATGGACCCTCGACGTAAGGGATGTGCCAATCACCTTATCGGGAGCGGCTAGACACAACGTCCACAACGCGCTGGCGGCGATGTGTACTTCAACCGCACTCGGTATACCGGGCGAAGCGATCCGGGTTGGGCTTTCAAGCTTCATTTCTGATCCCAGGAACAACCCAGGCCGCTTAAATGAGTTTCACTACAATGGCGCGCGGGTTTTCGTCGATTTTGCGCACAACCCCCACTCGATTGCGGCGGTGTGTGATGCACTAGCGCTGATCCCGTCAGAACGGCGGTTCGTCTTGCTGAGCCAGCCTGGAGACCGGTCCAATCAGAATATCGACGAAGCGGTGACGGCGGCGCTGCAGTTTCAGCCCGATTTGATCGTCGCCGCAGAAATTGCAGATTATTTACGCGGTCGAACATTGGGTGAAACACCAATTCTCATCGAAACGGCGGCTATCTCCGCCGGGATCAAACCCGAACGCATCCTGCACGCCAGTTCTCCTTCGACCGGAGCAAAGCTGATACTTGACCAAGTGCAACCAGGAGACCTGGTCCTTTTGCTGGTGTTATCGGATCGTGAGGGGGTATTCGAGATTCTGGCAAGTCCATAAGTGAGGCACCCACTCCAATCGGTGCTCTCAGACGAAAGCGAACACGTCTCTGTCAGGACAGTTGCCCTGCCCCTCATGCAGCTCCGAGACCACGCCACTCATTGAGAGCGTCGGTACGGTTCAGTTTAAAATTTGATCGGATGATGTCGGGGCGCGCCTTGAAGTCGCACACGGGCGAATGTTTGGTCATCACACGATGGTGTGAAAGCGCACTGCCCGCCTCAAGCTGGTTTCCTCTGCCAAGGCTTCGTGTGACTTTTCCGATAATTTTGTGACAACCCGTCAACTGAGTTGCTTTTGCCCGACACCGAGAGGAACGATCTTCATGTCGCACACAGCTTCCTTTGCAAGGACTTCAAATCCAAGCGGCGGAAGCACATTTCTCACTGTCTTTACCAGGCGCTGAAGTTGCATTGCCACGGCTTCTTCTTCGATATCGACCTGTTCAGTCCACAACTTGATTTCATTGCATGCACGCAGAGCTTGCTGGATCCTGTGTTGTTGGGTTTCAGCCTCAATCTGGCGGTGTCGAAGAAAGCCCTTTGCACGGGTCACATTTTCATCGGAATACGTATCCGCGAGCTGGCTGGACTGCTGGCTCATTTGTGCAGCGACTTCCATCACGTCGGTTTCGAGCTGGCCCAGGTCGGGGTGATCGCGAAGGAACATCAGACGCTCCCGGACCGCGTCGAATTCTGATGACATCGTAAAGATGCCAGATCGGTCTGCTGCATGACATGCGTGAAATGCTCGTGCGACATCGTCCATACTGATGCGAAAGTCGCGATGGCTTCTTTCAAGTTTCAAGATGCGCGCGTTTGTAGGCGCCATGAAGAGGAGGGAGAATACTGCGGCAGTTACAATCAACTGACTAAACATACCCGCGTTGAGGACTGTCGCATCGCCGACAGTCATGGCGAAAGTAAACCATGGCAAAAAGCCCACGGATGCAGCGATAGAAACGGCAAGGAGACCGAAAGCCAGAGCTGCCAGAACAGCTATCGCGACAGTCTGCATTACGCGTCCGGCGAGGTCAGTGATTGATGAAATTGGCATAGGTTTTCCCTCCAATGTGGTCAAAAATTACGTTGGGGCCCCGACGTCTCCTTATCTGGCTCAAAATCAAGAAAATTCGACCCGGCTGTCCTGAGGACGGAGGCCCGCAGACAAAAGCCTGCGGGCCGTTTTTTTGAGCAGTCGCTTACATCATGCCGCCCATACCACCCATGCCATCCATGTCGGACATGCTGTGGCCACCTGCCTTTGTGGGTTTGTCACCGACCATAGCTTCAGTCGTAACCAGCAAGCCCGCGACGGATGCTGCATATTCAAGTGCGATCCGGACAACCTTGGTCGGATCAATGACACCCGCTTTCAACATATCGACGTATTGCTCGGTTTGCGCATCATACCCAAACGACTTGCTTTTGTTTTCAATGATCTTTCCGACGACAACTGATCCATCGACACCAGCATTTTCAGCGATTTGGCGCAGCGGTGCTTGGATTGCTTTGCGGACAATCTTGATACCAGCAGATTGGTCCTCATTGTCACCTTTAAGCCCGTCCAGCACTTTGCCTGCATGCACCAGCGCGGTGCCACCGCCGGGCACGACGCCCTCTTGTACTGCAGCGCGCGTCGCATTCAGCGCATCATCGACCCTGTCTTTACGCTCTTTCACTTCGATCTCTGTCGCACCGCCGACCTTAATCACTGCAATTCCACCGGCGAGTTTTGCCAGACGTTCTTGCAGCTTTTCCTTGTCATAGTCGGAAGTGGTTTCTTCGATCTGCGCCCGGATTTGAGTAACTCTTGCCGCAATCGCAGCCTTGTCACCCGCCCCGTCAATGACCGTCGTGGCGTCTTTGGTTATCGTGACCTTCTTTGCAACGCCAAGCATATCCAAAGTGACGCTTTCCAGCTTGATACCAAGCTCTTCAGAAATCACTTGTCCGCCGGTGAGGATGGCGAGATCTTGCAGCATCGCCTTACGGCGATCGCCAAAACCAGGGGCTTTGACGCCAGCAACTTTCAAGCCTCCACGGAGCTTGTTGACGACAAGCGTTGCGAGCGCTTCGCCTTCTATATCTTCGGCAACAACCAAAAGCTGTTTGTTCGCCTGTATGACGGCCTCAAGCAATGGAACCATCGGTGCCAATGATGTCAGCTTTTTCTCGTGGAGCAGGATGACGCAATCTTCCATATCGACGGCCATCTTAGCTGGGTCGGTTACGAAATACGGGCTGAGATATCCGCGATCGAACTGCATGCCCTCGACAACCTCAGTCTCGGTCTCAAGGCCTTTGTTCTCTTCGACGGTAATAACGCCTTCGTTGCCGACCTTTGCCATAGCGTCTGCGATTTGTTGGCCAATGGCTGCTTCGCCGTTGGCCGAGATGGTGCCAACTTTTGCGATCTCGTCGGTATCACCTACGGGGCGGGACATCGCCTTGACCTCGGCAACAACTGCCGCGACAGCTTTGTCGATCCCGCGTTTCAGATCCATCGGGTTCATGCCCGCGGCAACCGATTTCATACCTTCTTTGACGATAGCCTGCGCCAAAACTGTAGCAGTTGTCGTGCCGTCTCCGGCCTCATCATTGGTGCGGGATGCGACCTCGCGCACCAGTTGCGCGCCCATGTTCTCGAAGGGGTCCGAAAGTTCGATTTCCTTGGCGACAGTAACGCCGTCCTTGGTGATACGCGGTGCGCCATAAGATTTGTCGAGGATCACATTACGGCCTTTGGGGCCGAGGGTGACTTTGACAGCATTGGCGAGAGTATTGATGCCCTTGAGCATGCGGTCACGGGAGTCCGTGCCGAATTTTACGTCTTTTGCAGACATGTCGGTATTCCTAGTTGAAAACGTGTGAAAGTTGGAGCGAGGTTCAGGCCATAATGCCGAGAATGTCGCTCTCCTTCATGATCATCAGTTCTTCGCCATCGATCTTGATTTCAGATCCGGACCATTTGCCGAACAGAATCTTGTCGCCAGCTTTGACGTCCATGGCGATACGCGCGCCTGCATCGTCTTTTGCGCCTGCACCAACGGAAACGACTTCGCCCTCTTGCGGTTTTTCCTTGGCGTTTTCGGGGATAATTAGACCGCCAGATGTCTTTTCGTCGCCTTCGATACGGCGAACCAAGACTCGGTCATGGAGTGGGGTAAACATCATGGAAATACTCCTTTTCGAGACTTCCGGAAACGGGTGGCGTGCTTAGATATCCATTGGCACTCGCCACACCTGAGTGCCAATTACAAAGCATGTGGCTATCTTATGAGCGCGTAACAATAGGGTCAGTGAAGAAATCTTTCGGGATATGCCGCGCGCCAGTCCTGCCGCTTTAGAGGCGCTAGCGTCGAGTTCGCCAGCGGCTTGGAGCCCGATCCAAACCGGACTAATTGATGGTTCAGGAGTTGGACCTTCTGTGCATCCACTTTTGACGCAACAGGTCGAGTTTTGCGAGCGGTGGCATTCGGGAATTTGTGCTCAAAGCAAAGTCTCGCTGCAATCAGCCCAAAACTTAGGTATGTGAACAGGGCTTACGTTCTATTTTTTTGTATCAATGCCCACCATCAGCATATTGCAACGCTTTCGCGGTTTGGTTTCATCTGAAGTGAGAGATCCGGGAACCTCCGATTGCTTCGCGTTCTTGCCGTGTTCCTAGAATTAGAAAACTCTTAAAAGGGTGTGACCTATGAGACCTCAGCGATGATAAGAAGCCTTTTTCCGCTTGCCGCTCTTTTATTGGGGTCAGCCTTCCTGCTGTTCGCAGGGGGCGTAAACAGCCTGATCCTGCCGATCCGGGGTGAGGCAGAAGGCTTCTCCGCCGCTTCGCTGGGTCTTCTCGGCACGGGATGGGCGATCGGCTATGTGGCGGGTTGCCTGCGAACACCAACCCTTGTTGCACGCGTGGGTCATATCAGAGCGTTCGGAGCAATGTGTGCGATTGCTGCAATCGCGGTCCTGCTGTCGCTTGTGCTTATTACGCCCTGGGTCTGGATACCCGTTCGGGCTTTGTCCGGGTTCTGCTTCGCTGGGGCGG
>NZ_JBVCWP010000108.1:0-11764 GCF_057460485.1 Boseongicola sp. | reverse complement strand
CCCAGGCGTCAGCATCCATTCCAAGATGGGTGAACGTCGCCACCACGGCACGATCGGCCAGGGGCCCAAGCCCCAGCACGACCCAGCGGTCATCTTCGATGATTACGTCCACAGTCATGGCCGCCTTCTGCCAAAGAAAACGTGCCGACACCAGAGGGGCTCTGCCCCTCGCGCGAAACGCGCTCACCGCGGGATATTCCAGACCTAAAGACTGCCGAAAATTTAAGCTAAATCATCGTTTCTTCTTGGCTGAAATACTCCCGCCAGAGGCACGCCGTCCTATCTGATCCGCGCTTCGGTCTCTGCATTGAACGCATAAATACGGCGCATCTCGAAGTTAAGGCTAACCGTATCGCCGATCTTCGAGCGCGTATCGCCGCGCTCTTCGATGATCAGCTTCTCGCCAGTCTTCGCCGTAAGGTAGGCAAAGCTCACGCCTCCAAGCGCTTCGGTAAGTTCCACCGTGAACGCATCACCCGATTGGTCAAGCTCGGCATGCTCGGGTCGCAAACCAACCGTCACTTCTGTGCCCTCAGATGGCAATGTAATATCGGGGCTGACTGTCATGCCCAACGCCGGTACTTCAATAACGCCGCCTTTAACCGTCCCTTTAAGGAAGTTCATCGCAGGCGAGCCGATAAAGCCCGCCACAAACTTGTTGTCGGGATTTCGATACAGATCCAAAGGCGCGCCGACCTGCTCGATCTCGCCCAACCGCAGCACCACAATCTTGTCGGCAAGCGTCATCGCCTCAACCTGATCGTGTGTGACGTAAATCATCGTTGCGCCGATTTCTTTGTGCAAACGTGCGATCTCGACCCGCATCTCGACGCGCAGCTCCGCGTCCAGGTTCGACAACGGCTCGTCAAAAAGAAACACCTCCGGTCCGCGGACGATCGCGCGGCCAATGGCAACCCGCTGACGCTGACCGCCCGACAAAGCCGCTGGCTTGCGATCCAAAAACGCATCAAGCTTCAAAATACGGCTCGCTTCCGAGACCTTCTCATTGACCTCAGCGACAGGATGGCCATTCATCTTCAGACCGAAGCCCATGTTCTGACCCACAGTCATGTGCGGATAAAGCGCGTAAGTCTGGAAGACCATCGCTACGCCACGCTCGGACGGATCAAGCCGCGTCACATCGCGCGTACCAATATTGATCTGGCCGCTTGTCGTTTCCTCAAGTCCAGCGACCATGCGCAAAAGGGTCGACTTACCGCAGCCCGACGGTCCCACAAACACGCAGAACTCGCCGTCCTGAATATCAAGGTCCACACCGTGGATAACTTGAACATCGCCATACCGCTTAATAACCTTGTTGAGCGTAACTCCTGACATCAGTTGGTCTCCACTTTCTCGCTGGATGTGTGTTGATCGGGAAAGCCCCAGTCGCGCGAAACACTCGCGATGGCTTGGGTGGCTTCCCGAACACGGGGGACAAGTTTTTCCAAACCCGCCAGTGATTGTCGTTCCACAGAAGACGTCACCGAAAGCGCGCCCAGCGCCCGGCCCCCTGCGGTCAAGATCGGCAAAGCCACGCAAATAATGCCCGGCTCGTGTTCCTCGCGGTCAAAACCATAGCCGTTCTGGCGGATCGCCCGCAGTTCGGCTCGAAGCGCCTCGGCATCGGTCAACGTATGGTTCGTAAAACGGTGATAACTCTGCTGCTCAAGGATCGGACCCAAGATCGCCTCGTCCAGATAGGACAGCATCACTTTGCCAACACCGGTACAATAGGCAGGCCCGACCTTCCCGGCGGAGGAATACATCTCGAGAGGGCGCGTTGCGTTGCGCTTGTCGACGTAAAGCACCTGAGCATTATCAAGTTGCGCCAAATGCACTGTCTCGCCGACATCGGCGGCCAACGCATCCAGATGCGGGCGCGCGATCGGAGCCAAGGACGACTGTTGCCACGCCGCGTGTGCCAAGCGGACAAGCCGAATGCCCATCGCATATGTTTGACGCTCAGGATCGTAGGCCAGCATGCCCTGATTCTTCAGCGTCTGAACAAAACGATAAAGCGTGGCTTTCGGATAAGGACTGTCTTCCAGCAGCTCGGTAAAACGCACAGGACGACCCATCGCAGCAACGCGATCAAGCACCTCAAGCGCCTTTCCTACGGTTCCGTCGCCGTTGGACTTTCCAGTCATCCATTCCTCCCTTGCCGCGCACTGTAATCCAGCGTCTGTTGTTGCGGCTGTTGACAAGCCTTACCGATTCCGTGTTAAGATTTCAATATGCAAAACTGGGTTTCAAATAATGAGACTCAAATCATAATGGAGCTCTCAGGGAGGACACCAATGCGTTCCATGTTTAAAGCGTCCGTCGCGGCGCTAGGCCTTACTGCCATCACAGCAGGCGGGGCAATCGCAGATGGGCACGGCTTGTCAGGCGATCTGAAAATCTTCCTCGATACATCGAACCCCGCACCTCGTGCGACAATGGAAACGATGATCGCGGGCTTTGGCGAACTTCACCCGAACCTCAACATCGAGACAACGGTGATCGACCGCGAAGCATACAAAACACAAATCCGCAACTTTCTGACGGCCGACGCGCCTGATGTCGCGACTTGGTACGCAGCAAACCGCATGCGTCCATACGTCGAAGCGGGTCTGTTCGAGGATGTCTCCGACCTCTGGGCCGAGCCAGAGATCGCGACCAACCTCGCCTCGACCAAAGGCGCGATGACCATCGACGACAAGCAGTGGGGCGTGCCGTACACGTACTACCAGTGGGGCGTCTACTATCGCAAAGACATCTACGAAGAGCTTGGCCTGACCGAGCCGACAGACTGGGCAGAGTTCAAATCGAACTGCCAGGCTATCGTAGACTCGGGTCGCTCTTGCTTTACCATTGGTTCCAAATTCCTTTGGACCGCTGGCGGTTGGTTTGACTACCTCAACGTACGCACCAACGGCTTTGACTACCACATGGACATGGCTGCCGGTAACGTGCCTTGGACCGATGACGGTGTTAAGCAGACGTTTGCCAACTGGCGCGAGCTGATCGACATGGGTGCCTTTGTCGAGAACCATCAGAACTACTCCTGGCAGGAAGCCCTGCCCTTCATGGTAAACGGCGACAGCGCTGGCTACCTGATGGGTAACTTCGCCGTGGCTCCGCTGCGCGAAGCGGGTCTCACTGATGATCAACTGGACTTCTACCAGTTCCCGTCGATCAACCCAGACGTTGCTTTGGCGGAAGATGCGCCAACAGATACGTTCCACATCCCGTCCAACGCTCAGAACAAAGAAGCTGCACGTGAATTCCTGCGCTACGTTGTCTCTGCAGATGTTCAGACGACCATCAACAATGGTGCCAACCTTGGTCAGCTTCCTGTCAACGCGTCCGCTTCGGTCGACGACGACAAGTTCCTGAACGAAGGCTTCGAGATGCTCTCAACGAACAGCCCGGGCGGCGTTGCCCAGTTCTTCGACCGCGACTTCCCAGCTGAAATGGCCGCAGAAGCCATGCAGGGTTTCCAGGAGTTCATGGTGTTCCCAGACAATCTGGACGACATCCTTGCACGCCTCGAAAAAGTGCGTGAGCGCACCAACAAGTAATCAATCGACTGGCCGGGCGATCCTTTCGCCCGGCCCTTCCCCCCGACCACTCAACGACTCATCCGCGAGCCCCACACGCAAGGGTTCACGCATGCGCCGCCCGAGCGAAGGGAAACACCCATGACAAGCGTTCCAGACACTGAAATCGACCGCGGTGGTCGCGGTTGGTACAAGCGAAACGAGATCGCGGTGACGCCGTGGCTGTTCCTCGCCCCCGCAGTCTTCTTCTTCGCGGTTTATGTGATCATCCCGATCTTTCAGTCGATCAACCTGTCTTTTTACGACTGGGACGGCCTGGGCGAAGCCACCTTCGTCGGCTTCGACAACTACATTGAACTCGCCGACGACGGCGCCTTCGAAGTCTCACTTTGGAACAACCTCAAATGGCTGGTGTTCTACCTCCTCGCCATTCCCGCAGGCCTCTTCATCGCGCTGTTCCTCAACCAGACAGTCGCAGGCATCCGCCTTTATAAGTCCTTGTTCTTCTTCCCCTTCGTGATCTCACAAGTGGTCGTCGGCCTGGTCTTCTCATGGTTCTACCTACCCAACGAAGGCCTTCTGAACAGTGTCCTCGGTCTTGTTGGCATCGATCCGATCAACGTTCTCGGCGATCCGACCCTTGCCACTTACGGCATCATCGCCGCAGGCCTATGGCCGCAAACCGCCTACTGCATGATCCTCTACCTCACCGGCCTCAACGCCGTGGACCCCGAGCAGGTTGAGGCCGCACGTCTCGACGGCGCAAAGGGCTGGAAAATGCTCTGGTACGTTATCGTGCCGCAACTCAAACCCGCGACCTTCATCGCCTTCGTCGTGACAATCATCGGCGCGCTGCGCTCGTTCGACCTCATTTCGATCATGACCAACGGTGGCCCCTTCGGCCAAACTCGCGTGCTCTCGTTCTACATGTTCGAAAAAGCGCTGTCAGAATACGGCTTCCGCATGGGCTACGGCGCTGCAATCGCTGTCGTCCTCTTCCTCATCATGCTGGTCTTCATCGCCTACTTCCTGTGGTCGATGTGGTCCGAAGAGAAAGGGCGCTAGGATGTTCCCCACCCCAATCCAAAAACGCCCGGTCGCCAATCAGATCGCCTACAAAACCTTTCTGCCGCTTGCGCTGATCCTATGGCTCCTGCCCCTGATCGCCGTCGCCGTCTTTTCGATCAAACCGGCCGTCGACTTCACCCAAGGCAACTACTGGGGCATGCCTTCCTCCTTCGAAGGCTTCGCCAACTACGGTCAGGTGTTCTTCAACTCCGACATGCCGCGCTACATGCTGAACTCGTTCCTGATCACCATCCCCACCGTGGTCGGCGCCGTCGCTCTCTCTGCCATGGCCGGTTTCGCGCTTGGGATCTACAAATTCAATTCGAACATCTGGATCTTCTTTATGTTCGTCGCGGGCAACTTCGTGCCGTTCCAGATCCTCATGGTTCCGGTCCGTGACCTCACCCTCGACATGGGCCTCTACAACACCAAAACCGGCCTCGTCTTGTTCCATATCGCCTTCCAGACCGGCTTTTGCACCCTCTTCATGCGCAATTTCATCCGCCAACTGCCCTTCCCCCTGATCGAGGCGGCCCGCGTCGAAGGCATCGCCGAATGGCGCATCTTCTGGTACGTCGTCCTGCCGCTGATGAAACCGGCGCTTGCAGCTCTTGCCGTGCTGATCTTCACCTTCATCTGGAACGACTACTTCTGGGCCGTGGTCCTGACGCAAGGCCCCGAAAGCCAGCCTGTCACTGCAGGCATCACCTCGTTCAACGCTCAATACCGCGCCGCATACCATCTGATGAGCGCGGGCTCTATCGTCGCTGCCCTGCCACCAGTGCTGATGTTCTTCTTAATGCAAAAGCACTTCATTGCAGGCCTAACCCTTGGTGCCGTGAAGTAATGCAATGCTGGAGATTGGACGACGGGCGGCAGACACTTGTTCTGGCCGCTCGTCGAACGCGTTTGCCGGAAGTAATTTATTGGGGCGCGCCCCTGCCGGCGACCGATAACCTCGAAACCCTCGCAGATGCCCATCGCCTCGATGTCACTGGTGGCATGCTCGACGAGAATCCAGATCTCTCGATCTGCCCCGAAGCCGTGCGCACCTTCCCCGGCCAGCCCGGCCTGATCCTGCGCGCCCATGACGGTACGCCGCTCTTGCCAAAGTTCTGCTACGCGGCACAGGAAACGACCGAACACAGCATCACACTTACCTATGCCGATGATGTCAACGGCCTGACGTACCGCGCCGAAATAACGCTTGATCCGGACACCCACGTCCTGACCCTGACCTCTGAGATCAACGCCGAAACGCCCGTCCACCTGCACTGGCTTTCCGCCCCCGTGCTGCCCGCGCCGCAAAACAGCGAAGAGATGATCGACGTCTCCGGGCGCTGGTGCGGCGAATTTCAACTGAACAAGACCGCATGGTCCCCCGGCATCCGCTACCGCGAAAACCGCACCGGGCGCACCGGCCACGAACACTTCCCCGGCCTCATCGTTCTCGGCCCCGGAGCGACCAACACACAAGGTGAAGCCTGGGGCTTTCACTACGGCTGGTCAGGGGGTCACCGCATGGTCGCCGAGGAACTCCCCGACGGGCGCCGCCAGATCCAGTTCGGCCACGCCGCCCGTATGGAAACCGAGCCCTCGACCCGCTTCAAATCAGCCCCGCTCTACGCGGTCTATTCCTCCGACGGCCTGAACGGCATCGCCGTCAGCTATCAGCGTCAGGTCCGCGACCGCATCGTCACATGGCCCGACGCAACGCGCGCGCGCCCGGTCCACTACAACTGCTGGGAAGCCGTCTACTTCGACCATAAACTCGACGTGCTGAAAGACATCGCAGACCGTGCGGCCGACCTTGGCGCCGAACGCTTCGTTCTCGACGACGGCTGGTTCGGCAACCGCGACGACGATACGCAATCGCTGTCCGACTGGGAAGTCGACCCAAGGAAATACCCCGAGGGCCTGCACCCCCTTATCAACCACATCCACAGTCTCGATATGTCTTTCGGCATCTGGTTCGAACCCGAGATGATCAACCCGAACTCGAACCTCTTTCGCGCCCATCCGGACTGGGCCGCAGGCAGCGAAGACCAGATCCTCGGCCGTCAGCAGATGGCCCTCGACATGAGCCGCTCCGACGTGCGCGATTTCATCTACGAACGCATGTCAGCGATCTTGCGCGAATACCCGATCGACTACATCAAATGGGATCACAACCGCGTCCTGCCGATGCCCGACGCCGCACAGACCCGCGGCTCCTACGCCCTGATCGACCGCCTGCGCGCCGAATTCCCACAAGTGGAAATCGAAAGCTGCGCGTCTGGTGGAGCCCGCATCGACTTCGGCATCCTCGAACGGACGCAACGCGTCTGGCTTTCCGACAGCAACGACGCGCTGGAACGTCTGAAGATGCAGCACAACGCCGCCCTCTTCATTCCCGCCGCGATTACCGGCAGCCACGTCGGCCCCCGCATCTGCCACACATCAGGCCGCCAGCTCGATATCCGCTTTCGCGCATGGGTCGCCGCCCAGCGCCACATGGGCTTCGAGATGGACCCCCGCGAATTGACCGACGACGAAGCCGCCGTTCTGACCGAAGTCACCTCCTGGTGGAAACACAACCGCGCCTGGATGACCGGGGCCGACATTCTACGCCTCGACAGTGCGGACCCAGCCGTCATCGCCGAACAACAGGCCGCCCGCGACGGCTCGCGTTTCGTCGTGTTCGCCGGCAAAGCGACAACCTCGGCCCAGATCGCGCCACGCCCTTTGCGCCTGACGCGCCTCGATCCGGACGCGCAATACCGCGTCACTCTGGTCAACCGTAACTCGGTCTCGACGCTTTCGCGCGGAGCACCGGCCCTCAAAGAAGGCCCAATGACGCTGTCAGGCCAATACCTTATGAGCCAGGGCCTCACCCTCCCATGGTCCTTCCCGGAAACCATGTGGGTCGTCGAAGGCGAACGCCTGTGACCCGGCCCGCTCATCCTGTCAAAAGTACCGCCACCGGAGGTCCAAAATCTCGTTATTGTCTCCTACGTCAGCGAAGGCATGCACCGACTTATTACCGACGGTACGCCGACGTAATACCACAAAGGCTTTCACCATGACTGACGCCCTCTTTCCCGACCTCAAAAACGCCTCTGTTTTCATCACCGGAGGTGGTGCCGGCATCGGCGCAAATCTCACCGAAGGCTTTCTGCGCCAAGGCGCGCGCGTGGCCTTTGTCGGCTGCTCTGACGCCGCGGCCTTTGTTGACGAAATGGAAGCCGCCACCGGCAATCGCCCGCTATTCCTGCAATGCGACATCACCGATATTCCAACTTTGAAACAACGTATTGCCGAAGCGACCGAGGCCCACGGCCCCGTCACAACCCTTGTGAACAACGCAGCAAATGACCAGCGCCACACAACACTCGAGGTGGACGAAGACTTCTGGGACTGGTCCCAGGCCATCAACCTCAAAGCCTACTTCTTCGCCTGCCAAGCCGTCATCGAAGGCATGCGCAAGGCAGGTCACGGCTCGATTATCAATTTCAGTTCAATCAGTTACATGATGGGCAACGCGGGCTACCCAGCCTACACAACCGCCAACTCCGGCATCAACGGCATGACCAGATCGCTCGCCCGCGAGTTCGGCCCCGACAATATCCGCGTCAATGCCCTTGCACCCGGCTGGGTCCTGACCGACAAACAGATGGACAAATGGGCAACCCCGGAAGGCCTCGCTGCTCACATGGAACGTATGTGCCTGAAAGAACACCTGAAACCCGAAGACATCGTCGGCCCCGTGCTGTTCCTCGCGTCCAAAACTTCGCGCGCAATGACCGGACAAGCCATGGTCGTTGACGGCGGCGTGGTCGTCACCGGGTAATGTCAGGATCGTCGACATATGCAGACTGGATAGCCGTCGACTGGGGCACATCAAACCTGCGCGCATGGGCCATGCGCGGCAGCGACGCCATTGCTGAAGCCACATCCGACAAAGGCATGGGATTGCTCGAAAAATCCGAATTTGAGTCCGCTCTGATCACCCTCATCGACCCCTGGCTCGGCACCGCCAGAACCCCGGTCTTCGCCTGCGGCATGGTCGGCGCGCGCCAAGGCTGGGTCGAAGCCCCCTACACCGCAGTACCATCCAAACCGCTGGCCAACCGCTTCGCACGCCCAGAAACAACCGACAGCCGTATTGACGTCCACGTCATCCCAGGCCTCAAACAGCTCGAGAACCCTGACGTCATGCGCGGCGAAGAAACCCAGATCGCAGGCTTCCTCGCTGCAAACCCTAATTTCGACGGCGTCCTCTGCCTTCCCGGCACCCACACCAAATGGGCCCACATCTCGGCAGGTGAGGTCATCAGCTTCCGCACCTTCATGACCGGAGAACTTTTTGGTCTCATTGCCAAAAAATCGGTGCTGCGCCATTCCATCGCCAATGGCTGGAACGATGCCGCCTTCATAACAGCCGTCACCGACACCCTGTCGCGCCCCGAAACCATGGCCGCCAAGCTCTTCGCGATCCGCGCTGACCAGCTTTTGAATGCCACCGACGTTGGTGCCGCCAAGGCACGCCTGTCCGGCCTCCTCATCGGGGCGGAACTCGCCGGCGCCAAACCCTACTGGCTCGGCCAGAACATCGTCCTCATCGGCGATGCAAACCTCTCCGCGCTCTACGCCACGGCGCTGGAAACCCAAGCCGCACTCTCCCAGATCGCGGACGCCACCCAATCCACGCTCGCCGGCCTCAACGCCGCCCGCATCCTCACGAAGGAACCCACCTCATGAGCCGCCCCCTGATCGCCATCCTGCGCGGCATCGAGCGCCGAGAAGCAGCAGACGTCGCCGCCGCTCTGATCGACGCGGGTATCGACCGCATCGAAATCCCCCTGAACTCGCCTGATCCGTTCGAAAGTATCGGTCGCATGGTCGAGGTGCACGGCACCGAGGCCCTGATTGGCGCAGGCACAGTCCTCACGGCAGAACAGGTCGCCCACGTGTACCGGGTAGGGGGTAAACTTGTGGTCTCTCCAAATTGCGACCGCACCGTCATCAAAGCCACCAAGGTGCTGGGAATGCAGTCCTTTCCCGGAGCCTTAACCCCAACCGAATGCTTCAACGCCCTGAAATGGGGCTCTGACGGCCTGAAGGTCTTCCCGGCTTTCCAGATGGGCCAGGACGGCCTCAAAGCCCTGCGCGCTGTGCTTCCAAGCGAAACCGAAGTCTACATGGTCGGCGGCGTTGGCCCGGAAAACTTCGCCGACTGGCTCAAAGCCGGCGCGAACGGCTTCGGCCTCGGCAGTTCCCTCTACAAACCCGGCGACAAGGTGGCCGACATTGCCGCAAAAGCCAAAGACATCGTCGCCGCTTGGGATGAGATCACCGCATGAATATCTACGACGACACCATCTGCTCACTTGGCGAAGGCCCGCTCTGGCACCCAACCCGCCAGCAACTCTACTGGTTCGACATCCACGGCCAGGGCCTCCACACACTTGAGAACGGCAAAACCCGCAGTTGGAGCTTTGACGAAAACGTCTCCGCGGCAGGCTGGGTCGACGACACCCACCTTTTGGCCGCCTCAGAAACCCGCCTCTTGCGCTTCAACGTCGAAACCGGCGCGCAGGAAGACGTCGTCGCGCTCGAAGCAGACGATCCGGATAGTCGCTCCAACGATGGCCGCGCTGATCCCTTCGGGGGCTTCTGGATCGGCACAATGTCGAAACACGAACGCACGCCCAGCGGTACGATCTACCGCTATTACAAAGGCACACTCACCCCGCTGTTCGACGGCATCACCATCCCGAACGCGATCTGCTTCACCCCGGACAAAACCCAAGCCTACTTTTGCGATACCATCAATGGCCTGATGAAACGCGTCCAACTTGACGCAGAAGGCTGGCCCGTCGGAAACCCCGAGGTTTGGCTCGACCTCTCAGGAAAACCCTTCGGCGCAGACGGTGCGGTCATCGACGCAGACGGCAACATCTGGAACGCCCAGTGGAACGGCTGGCGCATCGCGTGCTACGCCCCCGACGGCACTTTCCTGCGCGAGGTCCCAATTAACGCCGCCCACACCTCCTGCCCCGCCTTCGGTGGCCCCGATCTGACAACGCTCTTCTGCACAACAGCGGCGGGCCGCGTGTCAGACGCCGACCGAGCCAAGTCAAACGACCACGGCAAACTCTTTGTTCAGGAAAACGTCACCAAGGGCCAAGCCGAACACCGCGTCCTTCTAAGCTAATCCGTACCTCTTTGGGTCCCGAAAATCCTCGCAGGGGCCCGAAGGGCGGGGCCAGACAGCCCCCCTCCCGCAACCCCAACCAAACGATGGCCCCGACATGACCCCAGAACTCGGCGTCTGCTACTACCCTGAACACTGGCCCGAAGATGTCTGGGCAAGCGATGCCGCGCGCATGGTCGAAACCGGCCTCACGTGGGTGCGCATCGGAGAATTCGCTTGGTCGCGCCTCGAACCCAAACCGGGACAACTGGACTTCGCATGGCTGGACCGCGCCATCGACACACTTGGGGATGCGGGCCTCAAGGTCATCCTCGGCACACCCACCGCCACCCCACCCCGCTGGATGGTCAAACGCCACCCCGATATGTTGGGCGTCGGTGAAAACGGCCAAGCCCGCAAATTCGGCTCGCGGCGCCACTACTGCTTCAGCCACGAAGGCTACCGCGAAGAATGCCGCCACTTCGTGCGCCGCCTTGGTGAACGCTACGGTCGCCACGAACACATCCAAGCCTGGCAAATCGACAACGAATACGCTTGCCACGAAACCACCTTGAGCTACTCAACCGCTGCCCTCTCAGGCTTTCGAAACTGGCTCGCCCAGAAATACCAAAGTGCCGACGCCCTAAACCGCGCATGGGGCAATGTATTCTGGTCGATGGAATACGAGACCTTCGACCAGATTGACCTGCCAAATCAGACAACCACAGAAGCAAACCCGGCCCATGTTCTTGATTTCAAACGTTACTCATCCGATCAAGTCGTCGCCTTCAACAAAGTCCAGACGGACGCTCTCCGCCCCCTGACCGACCGCCCTCTCATCCACAACTATATGGGCCGTGAGCTGTCATTCGACCATTTCAAAGTCGGCGAAGACCTCGATATAGCAAGCTGGGACAGCTACCCCATTGGCTTCCTCTCCGATCGGCTCGAAGCCGACGAAGGCGACAAAGCAACT
>NZ_JBVCWP010000107.1:0-11799 GCF_057460485.1 Boseongicola sp. | reverse complement strand
ACGTTGATGCCTTCTGGAAACTCATCGACGAAATCCTGAACGCCGTTTTGTTTCTTCTTATTGGCATCGAGGTTTTTGCCGTCACCTTTACCCTGGACATTGCGCTGGCTGGCGTCGCAGCCATCGCGCTCGCGCTTTTCGCACGCCTCATCGCCGTTGCCGTGCCAGTCCTGATCCTGCGCCCGTTTCGGACATTTTCGCCCGGCGTGATTCCGATCATGACCTGGGGCGGGCTGAAGGGCGGCATCTCGGTTGCACTTGCATTGTCGCTGCCGGAAGGCGAATGGAAACCTCTGATCCTTGCCCTCACCTACATCGTGGTGATCTTCTCAATCGTCATTCAAGGTCTTACGGTCGCGCGTCTCGCCAACCGTCTGGGCCGGGAACCCGATCTGGTCTAACGCTTTAATATCAATGACTATCATGTCTATGACGTATTCACCGACGCGCCCTTCAGTGGTAACCTGCTATCCGCCATCCCCGACGCCAGCGCCCTGCACGAGAGCCAGCTTCTTCTCATAGCCCGCAAAATTAACTTCTCGGAAACCACGTTTGCCTATCCAACCAAAAACCCCAAAGGCACCGCAAAAGTACGCATTTTCACTCCCGCTACCGAGCTAGCATTCGCAGACCATCCCACCATCGGCAGCGCATCGCTCTGTGCGATCTCAGGCGCGCAGGCCCCGAAATGATCCTCGGCCTTGGCATCGACCCGATCCTCGTCACAGTCACTGGAAGCGGAACACGGTTTACCACCCGTGTTCCGCTTGCTACCGCGCGTGCGCAATCAATGAGTGCCCTCGCTACCTGCATCGGTCTGCCCGTTGAAGCAATCCGCACCGATCACCACGCGCCCATTACCGGCGGTCTCGACACCGATTTCGTCCTTGTGGAACTTGCTGTCCAAACCATTGTCGCCAAGGCCAGGTCCCGCGCCGATACTTTTTGGGAAACCGAATGTCCCGGGACCGGTCGCCTTGCAACTCTGATCTATATCCGCGATGGCTTCGACATCCGCGCCCGCGTGCTTCAGCACCTGGGTGGCATCCCAGAAGACCCCGCCACAGGAAGTACGGCCGCCGTCCTCACCGCATATCGCGGCCAGATCGACGGCCTATCTGCCACCTTCCACATCACCCAAGGCGCCGAGATGAGTAGACCAAGCAAAGTCACCACAGAGGTCGCGGCCGAAAACGCCGTTTCGACCGCAGTATCCGTCGAAGGTCAAGACATCCGCATCATGGAGGGAGGCCTCACGCTCTGACGGGCTTTTCCTTCCGCGTCGCTTCGCCTAGAAAGAAAGTCCGACAAGGGACTGCAACACACCATGACCGACACGATCATCGACCGCTGCGAAGCCAAGGGCCTGCGCCTAACCGAACAGCGTCGCACCATCGCCGCAGTCCTTGAGGAGGCCGACGACCACCCTGACGTCGAGGAGCTTTACGCCCGCGCCAGTGCCGTCGATCCGCGGATTTCGCTTGCAACGGTCTACCGCACCGTCAAACTGTTTGAAGAAGCGGGCATACTTGAGCGCCTCGATTTTCGAGACGGTCGCGCACGCTATGAAGACGCTGATCGTGATCACCACGACCACCTGATCGACCTGCATTCAGGCGAAGTCATCGAATTCGTAGACGTCGAAATCGAAGCCCTTCAGGAAAAGATCGCAGAGAAGCTCGGCTATGACCTTAAAGGTCACCGACTTGAACTGTACGCCGTACCGCTCAAAAAGCGTTAAAACAGCGCACCACGCCGCGCCGCGAGCCACCGCTGCTCGTCCAGGCTGCGTGACAATTCAATTGCGCGGCACAAAGCGGCAGACGCCCCGTCCACATTCCCGCACAGACGCAAGACCTCTGCGCGTGCCGCGTGAAAGGGCCGGTAGCCGTCCAATTCGTCCGAAAGCGCGTCAAACTTGGCCAAAGCGGCGCGCAGAGCTTCGGCCTCCACCAGGGCACACCGATTAAGCCGCACCAAGACTGTCGGCTGAAACGCCAACAACCGGTCATAAAGAAGCACAATCTGCCGCCAATCTGTCGTCCCCACTTCATTCGCTCCCACCGCAGTGCTTGAATGGGCATAAGCGCCTCCTGTCGTCGGTGTCGACATAAAGACGCGCGAGGTCTTGCAGATTTCGGCAAAACTTCAAAAAGTATTTTAGATTTTCTTCAAGGCCAGCACAGCGTTCAGCCCGCCAAAAGCAAACGCATTCGACAGCGCATATTTCACCTTTGCTTCGCGCGCCTCGTTCGGCACGACATCCAATGCACACTCCGGATCAGGTTCCTGATATCCGATTGTCGGTGCGACAATTCCGTCTTTCAACGCCATGACTACGGCCAATAACTCGACCGCGCCGGTACCGCCGATCAGATGCCCATGCATAGATTTCGTCGATGAAATCATAACCTTGTCCGCATGGCGTCCAAACACATTGGCAACGGCCGCACATTCGGTCTTGTCGTTCGCCGCCGTTCCGGTGCCATGTGCATTGATGTATTCAACTTCGCTCGCATCAATCCTCGCGTCGCGCAGTGCACCGGCTATGGCGCGAGACGCCCCCTGTTGCGATGGCATAACAATATCCGAAGCATCCGCGGTCATCGAGAATCCGACAATTTCGCAAAGAATTTTCGCGCCGCGCGCTTTGGCATGCTCGTATTCCTCGAACACGAAAACGCCCGCGCCCTCGCCTTGCACCATTCCATTTCGGTTGGCCGAAAAAGGCCGGCAGGCATCGCGTGACATCACACGCAAGCCCTCCCATGCCTTCACACCGCCAAAGCATAGCATAGATTCCGAACCACCCGTGATCATCGCGCGCGCAGCACCATTGCGCACCAGCCAAAACGCCTGACCCATCGCATGGTTCGACGAGGCACAAGCCGTCGCAACCGTAAACGACGGCCCCTTCAGGTTCCAGGTCATCGACACATGGCTGGCTGCGGCATTGTTCATCAACTTTGGCACAATGAACGGATGAACGCGATTTTTGCCCTCTTCATAGACCGCCCGGTAGTTCTCGTCCTGAGTGGTCAGGCCGCCGCCACTGGTGCCCAAAACCACACCTGCTTCAGCCGAAAGATCATCCGCAAACTCAAGCCCCGACTGCTCAATCGCCTCTTTCGCGGCAATCATTGTGAACTGCGTGAACCGATCGTAAAGCGCCTGTTGTTGCCGATTGAACCGATCATCAGCGGCATAGTCCTTTACCTGCCCACCGATCTTGATCGAAAGCCGGTCAACATCACGAATATCCAAAGGCCCTATCCCGCACCGACCCTCGCGCATGGCTTCAAAGGTGGCGGCAACTGAATGGCCAAGCGGGTTGATCGTCCCCGCTCCGGTGATTACCACGCGGCGCATTCAGTCCTTCTGCTCGGCAATAAGCGCTTCAACGGCCGCAACAATCGTGGCCACAGAAGAAATATCAAACTCGGACTTGTCAGGCTCGTTTGCATTGAACGGTACAGTAATATCGAACTCTTCCTCGATTGCGAAGATCGCTTCGACCAAAGCCATGCTATCGATGCTCAAATCCTCGAGCGTTTGATCCAACGATACATCCGACGGCGCAAGCAACGCTTGTTCAGCGACAATACGAACCACCCGGTCTTTGACACTCTCAATCATTGATTTCCTGCCCTTCGAGACGTGTCGGTTATTTAGTCATCCTTGTCATCGCTTAAAACAGCTTTCTTTAGCGCCTTTACGTCATCTATCAGGCGCGGCAATCGCCGCCAGTTCCGTCCGGCCTCAAGATACTGTTCCATCTTCATCGCAGGATAACCAAGAATGACGCGGCCAGCCGGGACTTTCGACATTATTTTCGTCGCCCCGCCAGCCACCACATCGTCACCTACAAAGATGTTGTCTGACACACCAACCTGCCCACCAAGCACGACGCGATTGCCGATCTTCGTCGACCCGGCGATACCCACCTGGCCACACAACAGCGTGTCATTACCAACCGATACATTATGCCCCAGATGCACAAGATTATCGAGCTTTGTGCGATCCCCGATGGTTGTCGCGCGGATCGTGCCCCTATCAATTGTGGAATTCGCACCAATCTCGACATCGTCGCCGATATGCACCGTGCCAATCGAGTGAATGCGCGTCCAGCTTTGGTTAACGGCTTCGGTTTTTGCGCCAAGCGAGGCCCGCGCTTCCTCGACCCGGCTTTTTTCTGGAGTGACAAAACTGAACCCGTCCGCGCCGATAACTACGCCCGGCTGGCAAATAAACCGATCGCCGATCGTGACCCGTGCGCCAATCCGTGCGCCGGAATGGATCACGGCATCCGACCCTATTTCGGTGTCTTCTGCAATTGACACATGCGAGGCAATGCGCGCGCTAGCACCGATTTTCACGCGGGGCCCGACAACAACCAACGGACCCACCGCAGCGCTCGCGCCAATAACAGCCGTCGCGTGTACAACCGCCGACGGGTGGATGCCCAATGCAATTTCTGGCCCGCGATCAAGCAATGCCGTCAGCCCGGACATCGCATACCGCGGCCGCGGCACTACGATTGCAGCCTCAAGTCCAAGCGCACGCCAATCTGCCCCATCCCAAAGGATTGCAGCCCGCGCGGCACCCTCAGAAAGCCCTTCAGCGTATTTTGGGTCCATCGCTAAAGCGAGGTCATTCGCACGCGCCGAAGCAGGCTCCGAAGCGCCAGTGATCACTATATCACCATCGCCAAAGGCCTCCGCCCCAAGCGCGGTTGCGACTTCAAAAACAGTAAAGCTCATGCGCCGCCCCTTTCAGGGCGTAGAATTAGCCGCGAACCGAACTTAACACCACCCCGGCATTGCTCAATGCACGCCAGATCTTGAGGTCCCGTCCATAGACATCGCCGCGAAACTGAATGTTGCCTTTGGCCTGGGTAAAGGCTGTTCGATACACCAGATGCACAGGTACTGGCTCTTTCAGTGTCACAAAGCTTTCCGTGCGCGTAGCAAGGGTTGCTTTGAAAAAGCCTTGGGGATCGCGCTCCTGCTTTGCCAAAAGCTGATAGGCAAAATCGAACGGATCGTTCAGACGCACACATCCATGACTAAAAGCCCGCTTTTCGCGGCCAAACAGTCGTTTTGCCGGCGTGTCATGCAAGTAGATGTTGTAGCGATTAGGGAACATAAACTTCACAAGCCCAAGCGCATTGCCCTGGCTTGGTGGCTCTTTAAGATCGTAGGGGAAATTCGTCTCATCGTACTCCGCGAAATCCATCTCGGCGCGCGACACAATCTGCCCTCGAACATCGATGATATTCAAGTTTGAAACAGCGAACGGATCTTCCTTCAAAAGCGGAAGATACTCCTTTGTCGCAATCGAACGTGGCACATTCCAGGTCGGATTAATAACCATATGATCCATCACGTCCGAGAATTCCGGCGTGCGCCGCTCGGCGATATTTGCCCCAACCACCGAGCGTGTCTGGAACGTGATCTTGCCGTTGTCGACGATGCGCGCGTGAAAGTCTGTAAGGTTTACCCAGATATGCCGCTTGCCAAGCGGCATATTGATCCATCGCTCACGCTCCATCGCAACAACTATCTGGCTCAGGCGCGTGGAGGCTGTGGTGTTGATCGCCTCCATTGTGTTCGCCCCGGCAACACCATCGTTGAGCAACCCGTGGTCAGATTGGAAGGCTTTCACCGCCGCAACCATCGCATTGTCATAGGAATTCGTGGGAGTACGTGACAAATACCCCATCGCGATCAGACGATTGCGCATTTGCAAAACGGAATTGTTAGACGCACCCGGCTTCAACGATTTCGCCGCAACCTTGTCACCCCAACCACCGCGGCCGATGAGCTTTTCAAAGCGCATCTTCTCTTTCATCAATCGCGCGTATTCCGGGCTTTTCGGCGGTAGCGCTTTTAAAAAACCCTTCGCGGATGACTTGTGAAACGCCGCCAAAGTCGCCTTTCGCGGACGCATTGGAACTTCACGGACAAGACCCTCGTCCACCCGAGCGGGAGTCAGAATGCCAGTTTGCACATCACGCGCATAGTCAAGGAACACGCGGCTCAACTCGACCTCAAGTGCGCCACGCTGGCGATCGGTTCGCGCCGCGCGCATGGCGGTTGAGATTTCGTCGGGTCGGTACAGATCAAGTGGCAGCCCGTGCGCCGAAGCGTTTCCAAGGGCGGCCAGAAAGGCTTCGCGACGTTTTTTGTCGCCGCGTGCAGCACTTGTCCAAATCGGTTTGTAGCCGATTTCTTTGTAGAACGCCGCGATGTCGCGATCCTGCGCAGCAGCCTCGGCAACGGCCTGCTTAAAAGCAAGGCTCTGCGCACTTGCCGGATGTGCCACAATAAGTGGCGCCATCAAGAAACCTAAAAATACGCAAATCGAAAGTCTTCTAATAGTCGTCATGGCAGCATTCAATCTTTACAGTGTTGTTACCCGATCCCCTTGCCTGTCTCGGTAAATGCTGTGTCGTTGTCCATTCACAATGCTGTAGATCTGGTAAATTTGGGGTTTTTGACTCGATCAAAGAGGCAAATGGGTCACTCCGAACAGATCGATTTTTAAGCAGAATTCCGCCGATTTTTACGAATTGTTTCACTTTGCAATGTATGACTGTTTCCTCAACGAAGCGATCGTGGCATAGAAAAGTTGCCTGGGGATGGGCACCTGCCGTCGGTTTGACCGATGGGACCAAAGACGGGACGCAGTAGGCAACGATGACAAAGACACACTCGATGGGAATATCCAGACGCGGCCTTCTAGGCGCGTTCGCCGCAACAGCCGTAACAGCAGCACCCACCTTCGCCAACGCGTTTTCTTTTTTGCGTGGAGCCGGTGATATACGCCGCATTCGACTTCATTCGGGCCGCACCGGCGAAAGTATCGACACGATCTACTGGATCGAAGGCGATTATATCCCTGAAGCATTGGCCGAGGTGAACCATTTCATGCGCGACTGGCGCACTGATGGCATCAAGAAGATCGACAGACGTGCAGTCGACATCATTGCAGCCTCTCACAATATGCTCGAGGCCGACTCGCCGTTCCTTATGCTCTCCGGTTACCGCTCTCCGAAAACCAACGCGATGTTGCGTTCGCGCTCAAGCGCGGTCGCACGCAACTCTCTGCACATGCAGGGACAAGCCGCCGACCTGCGCCTTAACGGTCGCTCGGTTGCACAAATCTCGCGCGCCGCAATTTCTTGTTCGGCGGGCGGCGTTGGTAAATACTCACGCTCAAACTTTGTACATATGGACTGTGGTCCAGTTCGGATCTGGGGCCGCTAAGAAGCCCAAATTTCTAACTGAACTGGTCCGCTTTGTCGGGCCTTTTTCTTTGGTGTGCACCAAAATTTGGCTCACAGCAGTTCACAAAGATTGAACGCTTCTAAATGCTATGGTTACGGTAGACGAAACCGCTTCGGAGCCAGATACCATGCCGTCTGCAGACGCCAAGACCAAGAACGGCTACCCAAAAATTCCACGACAAAACAGTTACGATGTCGTCATCATCGGCGGTGCGATCATGGGATCATCCACCGCATGGTGGCTAACCGAAAGCCCCGATTTCAACGGCTCGATCCTTGTGGTGGAACGCGATCCTACAATCGAAAAAGCCTCGACGGCTCACACTAATTCTTGTATCCGGCAGCAGTTTTCCACAGAACTGAACGTGCGCATCTCGCAATTTGGCGCTGACTTCATCAACAACGTCCGTGACCGTATGGGTGGTGATGAGCGTGTACCTAACCTCAAAATTCAGTCGTTCGGCTACCTCTATCTTGCAGACACAGATGGTTTTGCCGACACCCTTCGCACAAGCCAAAAAGTGCAACTCGCCTGCGGAGCCGCCACCGAACTCCTCACCGCAGAGGCGATCAAATTGCGTTATCCGTTCTACAACGTCGATGACATCATCCTCGGTTCAATCAATCGTGTGAACGAAGGCTACTGGGACGGTGCGACCGTTTTCTCCTGGTGGAGACGCCAGGCCATCGAGCGCGGCGTTGACTATATCGGCAACGAAGTCGTCGCGATCACCAAGAACCCGAACGGAACCCGCGTCGACGGCGTAACACTCGCATCCGGCGAGACAATCTCCTGCGGCCAGCTCGTAAATGCTTCGGGCCCCCGCGCCGCGCGCACGGCCGCCATGATAGGCGTCGACCTACCGATTGAACCCCGCAAACGGTACTCGTGGGTCTTCAAGGCCCAACACCCTATAGATCAGGACCTACCCCTTACCATCGACCCCTCCGGCGTCCATGTGCGTGAAAACGGAGGCGGCACCTACCAATGCGGTGGCCACACTGCCATCGACCCGGCGGTCGACGTCGACGACTTCGACATGGATCACGCGATCTGGCAGGATCACATCTGGCCCACCATAGCCACGCGCATCCCACAGTTCGAGGCCGTCAAAGTCATCTCCGAATGGACTGGGCATTATTCGATGAACGTCTTTGATCATAACGCAATCATCGGTCCGCACCCCGAGATCGGGAATTTCGTATTCCTGAACGGATTTTCCGGCCACGGCTTGCAGCAATCGCCCGCGATGGGACGTGGAACGGCCGAATGGCTCACCTACGGCGCCTACCAGAACCTTGACCTCAGCCCGTTTCACTTCGAGCGGATTGTAAACAATGCACCCTACCTAGAACGTGCGATCATTTAGTCTTTGTGCGGGTACGATACTGGACCGCGCAAACTTGTGTGACCCGGCCCAAAAGACCACCCCACACAAGTCAAAGGAACGCGCCTTGATACTTTCAGTCGTTCAGCCAATCGCATCCCAAAGCAATTTGAGCGCAATAACCGCAAGCAACAGCAGGATCGCTCGGTCAAACGCCTCTTTCGAAAGATACCGCGCGCTCCAGGCACCAATCGATATTCCCAAGAACAACGGAACAACGGCCAAAGCCGCCAACCCAGCCCTCTCCCAATTCAGTATTCCAAGGGCCACCAAGGTCGGCACTTGAAGCACAGACATCAACAGGAAAAACACCGATATCGTCCCAATGAAGTCCACCCGCGGCAGACGTAGAGCATTGAGGAACGACACGGAAACCGGCGCCGATAGTCCGCCCGCCCCCTGCATGACACCCCCCACAAATCCGAGTATCGGCCCAAATCGACGTCCCTGTTCGCGCGTCATCTGCCAGTTTGGAGTTGAAATCCGCAATCCGATATAAAGAAAAACCACAGCCGCCATCGAAGCCATCAGAACCTCGGTCGGCAAGGTCGCCAGCAACACCGATCCAGGCACGACCCCAATCGCGGCCGTCGCCGCATGCGTCCAGGCAAAGCGACGATCAGTGATCTCGTGATAGAACGTCTTCGCCTGCCAAGAGTTCGACACGATATTCAGCACCGAAAAGATAGCCACCGCCATCGGTACGTCGAAGACCACAGCCAAAACCGGCACCCCAACCAAGGGTGCGCCAGCCCCGGTCGCGCCCTTTAGCACACCTCCGGCAGCGATCCCGCAAAAGGCGAGTGTGATCAGCGTTGCATCCATTGCCCCGGTATCCGCTGCTACCCCTTCAACGTCCAGTCCAAACGATAGAAAACCGATACCTTGTCGGCATCCCGGGTTATCCGCTTACTTCTCCTATCCTCTTACCGCGTCGTCATAACATCCATGCGATCAACCTGCCTTTTCAAAAGCAAAATCGACACGGCGCTAAGAGACGTTGCAAGCAATGAAAGTACCAATGCATCTCTAAAACCCCCTGTTGCATCGAAGATAGCACCCCCAATCCAAGGTGCGATGAAGCCGGCAATACCCCAGGCGGTAAAGATAAACGCGAAAAGGGCGGCGAACCGATCTGGACCAAAAATGGATTGCGTGGCCGATGGCACTGCCGAGGCCATCACTCCGTATCCAAGCGCCACCAGACAAAGCCCCACCCCAAGTTCAATTCCGCCGCCGCCCAAAAGCGTCAATAGTAATCCAAGCCCACTGATACTCACCGCTGAGGCAAGCCCGATTAGCGGTGACCGACAACGATTGACCCATGCAACCGACAGCCGTCCAAGCGTGTTTCCCAAAGCTATGCCGCCAAGCGCCGCTGTCGAAAGGAAAAGAGAAACTTGTGCTGCGTCCAATATCCGTGCGGCAAGTCCAAGCACCATCAAGCCAGAAAAAGACCCAAAGGCGAAGAGTGCCCATAAAAGAAAGAGGATCGTCCGCGGAGCTTTTGGGCTGGGGACCACCTCAGCTACACCCGGAAAGGCGTCAACGTTCGCTTTGTTTTCTGTTGCGAAAACCAGCAGTACGCTTGATGCCAAAAGCGAAAGGATGAGCGCCCAAAGACCGTCCAGCCCCCAACCGGCGTCGTCAAGAACCCGCCATAACGGTCCAAAAACTGCTCCGCCAAGCCCAAATCCTGCAACCATGACCGGAGTCGCAATCCGAAAGTGCTCAGACCGTGCTGCGATGCTTAGGGCCGTGATATAGATCGCCCCACTCATGCCGCCGAATCCGAAACTGAACCCAGTGACAAACATCCAATAGGTATCGGCGCGCACCGCGATCACCAAAAACGCCACAGCGCCCAACCCGAACCCGATAAGACACCGCACCGCCGAGGCACGCTGAAGTAGATAGGGCGCAAAGATAACTGCCAGAGTGAAGCAAACGACAGCATACGAGAAAACCAGACCCGTCTCGGCCGTCGAAACGCCAAATGCCTTAGCAAGCGGCAATCCCAGCGCACTCCAGCCATAAAGACCGCCCGCAGCGGCGCAAACTAGCCATACCGGAAAAAGCCTTAGGACGTTCAAGACCAGGTTCCCTGTTGTGGAGACAGCCTGGCCCAGAAATTCCTTGGGCCAACCTGCAGAACAAACTTGTACCTACAAATATGTTAAGTCAATATATCTCAGCAGGCGTGTCGGTAAAGGAATGACAGGTGACCATGACGCCCTCCGCTCAGGCAGTTGTAAGTGGCGCGGCTTTGACTCCCTTCGACCGCCGAAAAGATGGCACCGGATTCCGTGACTGGTCGCGGGACGCCTTCAATGCGGCGCTGGTGATGTCGACGCTTGAACCACAAGACCTCGACGCAATCATTGTCGCATCGGAAAGCGATTTCTTTTCCCTGCAACTGAACCCCGCTTCAATTCTGGCGACCGACCTTGGATTGACAGGCTGCGCGGCAATGCGTTGCGAGGGCGGCGGCGCTTCCGGGCAAGTCGCAGTGCATGCCGCGGTTGACGCAATCGCATCGGGGCGGATGCGGCACGTTCTGGTCATCGGCGTGGATCCCTCCGCCTCAAGCCTATCAGGCGATGCCATGCGCGGCCTCTACGGACATTCATTTGACACATGGAGCGATGGACTGACCGGCGTCACATCCACCGCGCTCTACGCACTGTCCTATAAGGCCTTTGCAGTAGAATTTGGCACCACCGAAGAAGATCTCGCCACCGTTACCATTCAAAACCGCGCAAACGCGCTCCAAAATCCGAATGCACACCTGAAACGCGCAGATACCGCCGACCAAATAAGCCAAAGCCCACTTGTCGCCAGCCCTTACCGAAAGCTCCATTGCTCCCCCCTAAGCGACGGCGCAGCCGCCCTTATCCTGTCACACGTCAACGCAGCACCCGCCGCGCGAAAACACGCCCCCCGCATCGCAGGTATTGGGGCTGCAACGGATCACATGCACATCGGAGCAAGGGCAAAGCCCGGAAATTTCAGCGCAAAAACCAGCGCCATGCTAAGAGCCACCCGCATGGCCGGTATCACGCCGGATGATGTAGGATTGGCCGAGGTTTATGACGCCTACGCAGGCGCGCAACTTCAGGCTTT
>NZ_JBVCWP010000106.1:0-11819 GCF_057460485.1 Boseongicola sp. | reverse complement strand
TCGCTATAGGAAACAGTTTTCATCGTCGATGGAGCGCCAACAAGGGGAAATAGGAGATAGGCAAGAAATAGCGACGCAATCACCAAAGGCCAGGCCTGCAAGACCCGGGACCCGGGCGGCGGCGCATCAGGAGGTGTAACGTCATTTCCCATTCAGATCGCCCCAATAGCTGTCTCGGCAGAGCTGACATCTGCTCATGGCCAATGGGAGTGATAATGGACCGTTTTTGCCGGTCGCGCGTTGATACAGATCAGGAGAAAATATCATATGAGAGCGACTTTTGAGCCCGTCAAAGTGGTTTGTTGTCTTTGGACTGAGGCGGGCGTTGCTTCGGTGTGGTACTGTCAGAAGAAACCGGCCCGAGCCAGGCAGAATGGTTTCGTCGCGTTTGGGGATGACAAAACATAGCTACTTTCGCAAGTCCAAATCCTCTCCCGAAATCATCCGCTTGGCGGTCATGCTGTAGGTCAGTTTCCCACTTTCGCCTCGTAATGTGGACGACTAGTGTATGAGCGCGGGATCGAAATCAGCTAGGAGTATCCGTTATGGTCAAGTGCCGTTTGGAACCCATTCACGATCCGATTTGACCCGATATTCGCCGCCGAAATCCGCAAGAAACAGACCAGTCGGATGCGCGCACAAGGGCTCCTAGCGGGCGTTCGCTGCGCCATGCACGAAGCTCCGCCATGGGCGGTGAGTGTCGCTAGGTCATGTGGCTGACGACACGAGTTCTGCGATGGTGACAACAGCAATGGCTACGAAATCCCTTTCGTTGCAAGCCACTTGGGTTTCCTCGCTTGCACGTGCTTTCACTCTGGGCCACGCTGATTTCATGAAACTTAAATTGCACCATATTAATCTATGCTCGACCAATGTGCCCGAGATGGACCGTTTTTATCGCGATGTTCTTACGCTGGGGGATGAAGATCCTGCGGAACTGCCGCCCCTGAACCAAGATAAGGGCTTGGTAGGTAACGTCTCTTTCGTGACCGACGGCGGTATTCAAATGCACCTGACGCCGCGCGACGTTTTGAATTCGTTTCGCTCTGGGCAGGTTGTGAACCCGCTTGAGCGTGGGCATATCGCGTATCGCACGGATGATATCGCGGCGTTTATGGCGCATTTGGAGGCGCAGGGCGTGCCCTATTCTGATTGGGGCAGCAATGCTGTGAAGGGGTGGCATCAAGTGTTTTTCTATGATCCGGATGGAAATGTTATTGAGGTTCATCAGGTTGTGGACTTGGAGTGAGGCTCATTGGATTCTTTTTTGCACTTTGATGAAGGCGCGATTGTTCTAAGTGCGTTCGGGCCCAAATGTTGTGGTGCCTAAATGGCAATCAAAGCCCAAGCCGCATGAATGCTGCGACATGCCAAGTGTCCGCTAAGACGGGCTGCACCGTAGCATGTTGATCCGGTGATCGACGACCGATTTGGGCCGCAAGCAGCTCATTTCCTGTTCCCGGCAAAGGCAAGGTGCGAGAAGCCGATTTTCATTTTTAGAGCAGGAAGTAGAAGCTCCAAATCAAAAGGCATAATCATGTGGCTTGACCTCCAAACACCCATGAAATAGGAGTGATTTTTGTTGAGCGGGCGTTGTGTAATGGTTAAGACCTCAGTTTTCCAAACTGAAGATGCGGGTTCGATTCCCGCCGCCCGCTCCAACCTTTTCACACCAAGGTTATCGAATTATCGCGATTGTGCGTAAAGTCGGCTTGCGGCTTGTTTGGGTCCCGGTTTAAGTCAGTTTAACACCATGACCGATGCATCTGATGTAAACCCCGAAGACCGCGCAAAATCGCGCAATGTCCGCGCTCTTAGCGCGCTCTGGCCGTTTGTGTTGCCATATAAACGGATGCTTGCTGCGGCAGGTGCCGCCCTTTTCCTGACCGCGATGATCTCACTTGTTTTGCCATTGGCGGTGCGGCGGGTCGTGGACGGGTTTGAGTCTTCTGAGACCGACCTGCTGGACAGCTATTTCGGTGCAGCATTGGGGGTTGCCGCGCTGCTCGCTTTGGGGTCGGGGCTTCGGTATTATCTTGTGTCGCGGCTTGGCGAACGTGTGGTGGCAGATATTCGGGTGGCTGTGTTCAACCGGATGGTCTCGATGAGCCCCGCCTTTTACGAACGCCTGATGACCGGCGAAGTTCTCAGCCGCATCACGACCGATACAACCCTGATCCAAAGCGTGATCGGATCCTCTGTGTCGATTGCATTGCGTAACTTGCTGACACTGATCGGAGGCTTGGCGCTTTTGGTGTTCACCGCCCCGAAACTTGCCGGGATCGTGATGTTATCGGTGCCCGCAATTATTGTGCCGATCGTATTTTTGGGCCGACGGCTACGCAGTCTCAGCCGTGAAAACCAGGACTGGATTGCAAACTCGTCCGGTACTGCGTCGGAAACGTTGCTGTCTGTGCAAACGGTGCAGGCTTTTACCCACGAACAACCAAGTCGCGCGGCATTTGCCGAGATCACCGAAAAGTCTTTTGTGGTTGCAAGAAAGCGGATCCTGACACGGGCGATCATGACGGTGATCGTGATCTCGCTGGCTTTTTTCGGTGTTGTGGGTGTGCTGTGGAGCGGGGCGCATGATGTGCGCCAGGGCGTCCTTTCGACCGGCGAATTGGTGCAGTTCGTGATCTATGCGGTGATGGTCGCGGGATCGGTCGGAGCGCTGTCCGAAATCTGGGGCGAATTGCAGCGCGCGGCTGGCGCAACTGAGCGCTTGGTCGAGTTGCTTGAGGCGGAAGATACGGTGCAGGATATCGCCAGCCCGGTCATCTTGCCGGACCGGATTGAGGGGGCTGTGGCGTTTGAAAATGTGACGTTCCGCTACCCAGCGCGGCCTGAAACTGCCGCGCTTGACGGTGTTAGCTTTCGAATTGAGTCAGGTGAAACTGTCGCTTTGGTTGGCCCTTCAGGTGCCGGTAAATCAACGGTTATTCAACTGCTTCTGCGGTTTTACGATCCAAGCCAAGGGCGTATTCTGATAGACGGGCATGAGCTTCGCGACATTGCGCGCGCTGAGTTCCGCCGTTCGATGGCGCTTGTTCCTCAAGACCCGGTTATCTTTGCGAATACAGCGCGCGAGAACATCCGGTTCGGGCGCCCGGACGCGACCGACGCCGAGATCGTGGCCGCCGGACAGGCTGCTGCGGCCCATGATTTTCTGACGGCCCTGCCCGATGGGTATGACAGCTATGTTGGGGAGCGGGGCGTGATGTTGTCTGGTGGGCAAAAGCAGCGGATCGCGCTGGCGCGGGCGATCTTGCGGGATGCGCCGATCTTGCTGTTGGACGAGGCAACAAGCGCTTTAGACGCCGAAAGCGAACGGGCGGTGCAGGACGCGGTGGACAGGCTTGCCGAGGGGCGCACAACGCTTGTTGTGGCGCACCGTTTGGCAACTGTGAAAAAGGCCGATCGCATCCTTGTATTTGATCAGGGGCGTATCGTCGCCGAGGGCTCGCACAACGCACTTGTGGCCGAGGGTGGGCTTTATGCGCGGCTGGCGCGATTGCAGTTTACTGACGGCCTTGCGGCCGAATAAAGCGGGTGACGCAGCGTTGTCGGGCTGCGTTGGCTTGTGGTTTGCATGATAATTGTCAACAAATCCTTTAAAGAACGGGCAAAGCCCGTCGAAGAATGGGAGGAACGACAATGAGCGACTTTACGTCGATTGCGGATCGCGACGCGATAGAGACCGCGATGGTCTGGGAAGCGCGCGGGCTTCCGACCACCGTCTACGGGATGTTGTCGCAGACAACGCAGAAGTGCGGTGCGCGCAATGCGGTTTCCTATCAGATTTTTTCGGGTCCAAAGGACAAGACGGAAACGCTGACCTGGTCACAGTTGCATGCCAAGGTCACGCAGGCCGCGAATTTGTTCCGCAAGCTTGGGGTCGGGGAAACCGATGTAGTGGCCTATCTTCTTCCCAACGCAAACGAGACTGTGATCACACTCTTAGGTGGCACGGTTGCGGGGATTTCGAACCCGATCAATCCACTGCTTGAGGCCGGCCAAATTGGTGCAGTCCTGCGAGAAACCAACGCCAAAGTGCTGGTGACGCTGAAGCCGTTCCCGAAGTCTGATGTGGCCCAAAAAGCGGCCGAGGCTGTGCGTCTTGCGCCCAATGTTCAGACAGTGCTTGAGGTCGATCTGAACCGCTATCTGACACCGCCAAAGTCGTGGATCGTGCCGCTTGTCCGGCCGAAGAGTCCTGTGGCTCATTCCGCCAAGGTGCTAGATTTCAATACAGAGTTGGTGAAACAGAACACGACATTAGATTTTTCTGACGCGATACAGGACCGGGTCTGTGCCTATTTCCACACTGGTGGAACGACCGGAATGCCGAAGGTGGCGCAGCACAAATTCTCGGGTATGATTTACAATGGCTGGCTGGGCAACGAGTTGCTGTTTGACGAAGAAAGCGTGGTGATTTGCCCGCTGCCCTTGTTCCATGTTTTTGCCTGCCATGTTATTTTGATGTCGATGGTGGCTTCGGGCGCGCATGTGGTGTTTCCGACGCCGCAGGGGTATCGTGGCGACGGAGTTTTTGACAACTTCTGGAAGCTGATCGAAAGGTGGAACGTGACATTTATCATCACAGTTCCAACGGCGCTTTCTGCGTTGATGCAGCGTCCTGTTGATGCCGATATTTCCTCTGTGAAAACGGCGTTTTCGGGATCTTCGCCCCTGCCAGTCGAGCTTTACAAGCGGTTTGAAAAGGCATCGGGCGTTGAGATTATCGAAGGGTATGGGCTGACGGAGGCCACTTGCCTTGTGGCCTGCAATCCGATTGGTGGTGTGAAGAAAGTTGGCTCTGTTGGTATTCCGTTTCCCTACACGGAAGTCCGGATATTAGTGGCGACCTCTGACGGTGTTCGCGAAAGCGGAACGGATGAGATTGGTGAGATTTGTGTGTCGAATCCTGGGGTAGTCGCGCACGGGACCTATACCGAATTCGAGAAGAACCACGAGCTATACCATGACTTTGCGGGCAAAACTTATTTGCGCACGGGCGATCTCGGCCGGCTTGATGAAGATGGATATCTTTGGATTACGGGGCGGGCTAAGGACCTGATTATTCGAGGTGGACATAATATTGATCCGGCCGAAATAGAAGAGGCTTTGGCCGGCCACGAGGCTGTTGCGATGGCGGGTGCAATCGGACAGCCGGACGCGCATTCGGGTGAATTACCGGCCGTCTATGTCGAGTTGGTTGGTGGCGCGACGGTGAGCGAGAAAGAGCTTTATGATTATGCAGTGGAGCGCATTCCAGAGCGCGCGGCCTATCCAAAGCATATTGAAATACTTGAAGAGTTACCGAAGACGGCCGTTGGTAAAGTGTTTAAGCCGGACCTGCGGCGTCGCGCGATCACGCGGATATTCGATGCGTCGCTAAAGGCGGCCGGGCAGGACGCGCATGTGAGCGCTGTCGTGGAAGACAAGAGGCGCGGACTGGTCGCCAGGATCGCGCGAACGGGTGATGCGGATGATGCGAAGGTGTCGGAAATCCTGGGCGAATTTGCGGTTGCCTGGGATTGGGAAGTTTAGGATCTTTCGCTTCACATTTACTAACAAGCCTAATTATCGCCACAATTGATGCGACTTTTGCCTCATTTGGGCCAGAAAGTTTGTTGATCCTTTTCGTATTAAGGGATCGAGGGATTTGGTATGGGATATGTCGTCGTTGGTTTTGGACTGGGAGTGGCGGCCGCGATTGCGGCTTTTTTCGGCGGCGCAGGTTTCGCGATGATCGCGCTGGCCTATGTTGGCGGCGGGTCTGCGGTTCTACTGGCGGCCCTTGTCAGCGCCATGATGTTTGACGAAGGGCAAAGCACAGTCGAACAGGACCCGATGCTTTTACCGCACCGTTAAGTCAGTTCAGGAAGACCGAATACCTGACGATCCGATTATTGTCTGAATCACTAATGAAATAATGGTTTCCACTTACCGCAACGCCTTCTGGATCGTCGAATTTGCCCGGACCGATCCCTGGTCGACCATCCCCCAAAACACCAAGCAACGTCCCGCCTTCCGGACCTTCTGGGTCGATCAGAAGGATACGGTGCGCGTCTTGATCGGCAACGACCAGAAGACCTGTTTCGGTGACATCGAGATAACGCGGGCCAACGAGGTTAAATTTGTCAGCGTCAATTACCTGCATTAATTCAAGCTCTTGCGAATAGCGGACCACACGGCGAAGTCGATTGTCTGCAACCCAGATGCTGCCATCGAGTGCTTCGGCCACGTCATGTGCACCAAGGTGACCCTCGACGCCGTCCACTGGCTCTAGATTGTCAAAGGCAACAAGCGCGCCGACGCCGCTGGCCATGGCGAAGATGCGCCCTGATGAGTGGTAAAGCGCGCCTTCTGTGTTCGAGGCGCGCACCCCAATGTCGGGCGGCTCATTTAGCGCGGCGATGTTGTCGTAGACGGCGACGGCACTTGCGCCGCTGACAGCGAGGGCGACTTCTCCGTTTGGACCAAAGGAAATATCCCGCACTCCGGGGAGAAGTCCTGCCCCCATTCCTTCAATTAATTCAAGAGTTTCCGGGTCAAAGACTGCAATCCGTGCATTCAGTTTGTCGGCAACGTAAAGCCGGTTGTCCGGACCAATCGTCAGGTCATGCGGGTCTCCGAGAATGGGCTCGGAGGCCAAATCAAAGCTGGCAAAGGGGCCGGGGCCGAAGGACTGAGCAAAGGCCGGAGAGGCAAGGATGGCAAGAAGAGCGAGATAACGGAGCATATGCAAAGCGTAGCACGCATGACGCGGGGTGTGGTGCGGAGATTTCAGGCGGCTTGTATACGCCAAATGGCCAGGCGGCCCCAAGTGCTGGGCGGGGACATTCGCCTGACACTTGTGACCGCTCGGTGCCGTCAGCGCGTTTTCACGACGGGGCAACTGTGAGAAGTCCCGCCTAATTTTGCGCATAAGTCTTTAAAATTCGTTGCAAAGTCGGTCGATTTGGCGTGTCGTTGAAGAATTATCGAAAGGAAGCCCATGACCAAATCAGTTTCGTTCACTGAGATGAAGCACGGCACGCGCGAAGATTACGAGCTGCTGGCGACCTCTGAGGCGAAGTACCAGGCTGGCACTGCAGACCGGATACTTGCCGAATTGCGCCGTCAAGGCGAGGCGTCAATCGAAGGGTATCAGATCACGCGCTTGGATCATGGGTTGCAATCTGCAACCCGCGCCGAAGGGGATGGAGCGGACCTCGATTGGGTAGTGGGCACACTGTTGCATGACATAGGCGACGGGCTCGCCCCCCAGAATCACGACAGATTTTCGGCTGAGGTGATCCGTCCTTTCGTGCGCTGGGAGGTGGCTTGGGTGGTCGAGCATCACGGGATTTTCCAGCAGATTTATTACGCTCATCACTATGGTTGGGACGAAAACGCGCGGGATCAGTTCAAGGATCACCCCTGTTTCGACGCCTGCGCTACGTTTTGTGAGCGATGGGATCAAGCATCATTTGATCCCGATTACGTGACAAAGCCGCTGGCGTATTTTGAGCCGATGGTGCGGGAGGTTTTTGTGCGCAAGGCCTATGATGCGCAAGTTTTGCGGGACGGGGTTGTAACCGGGATACCTTAAGCGGTGGAAAAATAAAACCGACACTGCGCAGGCAGTTGTTAGTTATCATGGTAAGTAACGGAAATCGCTCTTAAAAATAAAATCCGGTGTAACGTCGGTATTGCTTCGGTGCAGGCGTTCGCATCAAAAAATGCTTGGTTAATGGTCCGTGCGGTGGATTAACACATGAGCTTTGCGATTTAAGATATTGAGAATAATTGGAAAAGAATTTTCCCTTTCCGATTTATCGGGCGTGCGAAGAGGGAAGATGCAGACACGACGGGGAGCTGCGATGAAAGAGACTTGGCGTTGGTGTGGTTGGCACGATCCGATCTCGCGTGCTGAGGTTGCGCAGACCGGCGCGGCGGGGATCGTTTCTGCGCTTCACGACATTCCATATGGCGAGGTCTGGCCGCGCGAGGCGATTGCCTTTCATCGAGACATCATCGCGGCAGCAGGGTTTTCGTGGAAAGCCTGCCCGTGCATGGAGCGATCAAACACGGCGAGGGCGATCTTTCAGCGTATTTTGCGAACTACCGACAATCCATGGCCAATCTGGCGACTGAGGGCATTCATACGACCTGCTACAACTTTATGCCGGTATTGGACTGGACGCGTACGGATCTGACCGCGCCTGTCGCACGGGGCGGCACGTGTTTGCGGTTTTCGGCGCCGAAGATGGCGGCGTTTGAGGTGCATATGCTGGGCCGCGAGGCCGCGCGCGACGATTATACACCTGAGGCTGTTGCGGCGAGGGATGCGTGGTTTCAGCGTGCGACGGACGACGAGCGCGCCGCGCTTTTGGCGGCGATCATGTCGGGGCTGCCGGGGGCGTTTGATCGATACGACATTGCCGGATTGAAGCGGGCTGTCGCGGCCTATGACGGTGTGACGCGCGATGTGATGTGGGCGCATTTCAAGCGATTTCTGGAGGAGGTGATCCCGACGGCGGCAGAGCTTGGGGTGAAGATGTGTGTGCATCCCGATGATCCTCCGCGCGATATTATCGGGTTGCCGCGTCTTTTGGCGGATGCGGATGATATCGCATGGGTCTTGGGGGCTTTGGAGGCGCCTGCGAACGGGCTGACATTGTGTTCGGGGTCTTTGGGAGCAAATCCTGCAAATGATGTGCCAGCCATGGCGGCGCGCTTTGGCGACAGAGTGCATTTTGCGCATTTGTGCAATGTGCGGCGGGAGGCGGACCGGTCGTTTGAGGAGGCAGCCCATCTGGAGGGCGCCACCGATATGGTGGCTTTGCTGGCAACATTGTTGGAGGCAGAAGCCGCGCGCGGTGTGTCGATCCCGTTTCGCCCCGATCACGGGCATGAGTTGTTGAGCGATATCGGGGCGGGGGCTGTGCCTGGTTATCCGCTTGTCGGGCGGCTTCGCGGTTTGGCAGAGTTGCGAGGGGTAATTGCGGGACTGCAGGGCCGGGCGGCGCTTTGAAGCGCGGCTAAAGTGGATATAGTTGTAGGAGAATCGGAGTTTGATGGAGCGATGGAATGGGTAATTTCTGGTGGTATGCAGTGATCGCGTCGCTTGTGATCATACTTGGTATTTCGATGAGAGATGTTTGGGGCGTTTTTTAGGGCGCTCATTTCGAGCGGAGTTGGTCTTTCGTTTCTAACGGGCCTTGGCTCTTCTGGTTTCTGCGAAACGACTGCTGCCTTTTTCTTAGGGGATGTGGTGTTGGCCCTTCGTTTTACGAAAGAACTTTGGTGTTTCTGGAGGGCATTGAATCCCTACACCTTGGTGTTTCACGACGCATGTTGCCTTCCTCGACAAAAGCGATAACCCGTTGGCCCAACTCAAGTGGATTTGATTTGCCCATAAATGGCCTCCTTATCTGCCTACAAACATAGGAATCATGGATAATCGCTCAACGGAATTCTGAATCTGATCTGGTTAGACACAGAGTTCAGGACACTCCCGTCAGACACGCTCTAGCAAAATTAATCTGCGCCAAGAATGTCGATAAACGGCGCAGTTCATTGGGCGCGCGGCTTACTCCGTCCGCCTGCGAAACCCGGCGCCTGAGATTGCTCTAGCCCGTCGTCATAGGCGCCTCTTCGGTTCTGAAACGGAACACTATTACTTACCACTCCCTGCTAAGCGATGTCAGGGAGCGGCAGTTAGTTCCAGTTAAAATTGGGGGTGCACAGGCCTACAAGGCGCAAACTGGTCTCCCCAACGCTTATTACATCTCCATCGCGAAGTTTGGCCGGCAACCTTTGGACAGTTCCATTAAGACGCACTGCGCTTTGCCCCCCGTCTCCCAATTCGAAGACATGAAATTTCTCATTGTATGTAAGTTCGGCGTGGCGAACCGGTGCAATCGAGGAATCTCCATAGTCCAACCGCACTGTCTGCCCCTCTTCACGACCGATATGAGAAACGCCGCCTTCAAGCACGAACCATTCGCCAACTCCCGCTCCTTCCACGACAACAAGCCATCCGTGAGGGTACTTAACGCGGTCCTCTGTAGGGGGATTGGCCGCGGTGTTTTTGGGTGTCTCTGTGCCTGTATCGCTGCCTGCGTCCCACGCCTGCCCAGCCACTTCCTGGGCTTCCGGCTGAGACTCAGAAACGGTTTCGACAACCTCGGGCTGAGGTTGAGTCGCCTTTTGGGGAATGGGAGTGGAGTCCATCCATGACATATCTGCCGGTGGCGCATCCTCGGCTGGCTTGTTTAGAACCTCGTCTGGCACAGATTGATGCACGATTGGCTTATCGACGCCATTGATGCGGCCACCAGGCTCTTTCCGGCCAAATATTCTTCCAATCATTAGCACATTCTCCGTCTTTAAATTGTCGGTGCTGTTGTGTTCGCGCGCACCAGTTCTCAACTGCTGAAGGAGAAATTTGCCGAAACCGAGGCATTGGTCTGGACGGTCGTCGTTCGTGGTAAGTTGGCAACTATGGAGCACGCGCATCAGCGGGTTAGTCAAATGCCTTCTATCAGGGGCGGTTTCAACAGATCGCGCAATTGTGCCGCGAACGCGACTAGGTGAAAGCAATCTCGGCTAGAAAAAGCGCCAAGATCGCCATGGCCTGTGACCCGAAGCCTAGGCCCTTCATCCGGACGGCGTCGGGCGGCGCGCCGGCCTTTGGGTAATGATTAAAATCAAATCCAACAGTTGAGCCCTTGGGGATGCCCTAGGTAAAAGAAGTTCGGCGTGTTAGAGTCATATGTCGGCCCAGTTTCTGCAGGGCGTCGAAATTGCAAAATAAGTTGGGGGGAAATCTTTATGGCAATGTACATTGTGACAGGGTGCTACACATCTGACGCTATCAAGGGACTATTGGCGGCTCCGAGTAACCGTGAGGCTGCCGTGCGCCCGCTTGTTGAGGCTGCAGGTGGTAAGATGGTTTCTTTTCTAGTGACAACCGGCGAAACTGACTTTTCGATGGTCATTGAAACGGAAGATGCGGAGGGCTTGATGTCCGCTCTAATTGTGGCCGGCGCAACAGGTACCGTATCAAACCTGAAGACAGTGCAAGCGTTCACCAGCGAGCAATTCCTCAATGCGCAGAAGAAAGCCGGGCAAATAGCGGCAAAATTTAAACCGGCGGGCTAGCGGCGTTCCTCACCGGCCGCAAACTCCGGTGTACGGGATTAACCTACCCGCTGTCATTTAGCAGTTCATCGACCTGTTAGTCAAAACCCGTCAGAGCCGTTTTGGTCCGCGCCTTCGGTTCAGAAACGGAAAACCAATACCAACCATTCCCTGCTTGGGGCAGGTTTATCAATCAGGGTTGGTCTAATGTCCGCTATGTGGGACTTTGCGACTGATCGATCAAAGTTGGCCTTGGATAGGATCTGAAAGGAGGTCCAGGCGGTTGTTGAGTCAGTAAGCCACAAGGGAGGGTTGAAGATGAAAATCGACGCTAACCCCATAGACACCGTTCATAGGCTCAAAAACGCGCCTAGATGCCACGCAAAGGCCCAAGCACACTGGCGAGCGCCGCAAGTGTCCTGCGGTACAGGGTTGGAGCGTCTGCCGCTTTGACGGTGCGGGTGGCCGACATAAGAGGCCGGTCCGTCGCACCCACAGCGGAAACATGGCGGGCGGTCGCGAGAGATGGCCAACGCGCGTGTCTTGGCCAGTTTCCTAGAGCAGTTTTCTCGGTCTAAATGGTGGGTTTAGGAGCCTAGATTTTTCTCAATTTTGGATTTGTATTTCTTCTTTTGAGCTTCGGTCCAGCCAGACTTGGCTCTACCCCATTCCTTGCCGCTGTC
>NZ_JBVCWP010000105.1:0-12403 GCF_057460485.1 Boseongicola sp. | reverse complement strand
CCTACCAGGTGGGTGCCGGTGTCACCACCGACGAGGGGCCGAGATTGCGACTGGGTTACGAGAACCGGCGGCTTAACCGTTGAATGACCGACATCAGCAATGTTCGCAAATGCGGAAAACAGCCTTTCATATCAGTATCATTGCGCCGGTAACAAAATCGTGTTTACTGTTTGGGGACATTTCTTAAGGTCTAATTCCCATTGTTCCAACTTGCTCAAAACACATTATACGATTGGGCCGGATATCTGGGTGTAGGGTTCTACTTAGCATCATACGCGCTTTTGCAAATGGGCCTTGTCCGGGGCTCGCATTATCCCTACGCAATCATGAATCTTTTCGCAGCCAGCCTGGTTTTGCTCAGCCTTTCCGTAAAATTCAATTTGTCGGCCGCGATCATTCAGATCATGTGGATCGTCATCAGCACCTTTGGGATTTGCCGCCTGTATGTGATTGAACGGACCACGCGGTTCAACGAAAACGAACTCAAGCTTATAAATGATGTCCTGTACGACATGCCCAAACCACTTGCCCGCAAGTTTCTGAACCGGGGGATTTGGATCGACGCGGACGTGGGAACGGAGCTTACCCGGGAAGGCGAAGAGGTTGAGAATCTCATTTATTTGCTGAGTGGCCGGGCGGACGTCATTTCGCAGAGAAAAAGCGTCGCGTCGATCAGGGGCGGTTTCATCGGCGAAATGAATGTAATGCAGCCGGGCCCGGCCTCTGCCACCGTCATCATTGACCAGCCCGCCCTGATTTTCACTGCTTCCGGCGAAGCGTTGCGCAAGACCGCGAGTACCGACAGCGAATTTCGCGCTTACCTGCAAGAGCATTTGGCCTTGGCGACACGCACCAAACTGATCGAAGCGAATAGTCGTTTGTCGCAATCAGAGCAACGCAAGTGAGCGCATTTACGGATGCAAAGTCTGCCAGTCCACAACTAAAACAGGCGGCCATCGGAGTTGTTATCGGGTTTGACAACCTGGGACACGCCGTTGCGCTCGCTGCCCTTGTGTTTGCCGGAGAGATGATCGCGGGCGCGATGATCGGCATGATCATTTTTCTGGTGGCGGCCATTCTGGGAACGCTTTCTCTCAACACGCGCCGCTCTTTCGCTGCGCCGATGTTTTCAAATGTGCAGAACGTTCCTATCGCGGTTCTGATTCCGGTGATTTTTCTGATCCACACCATGGACCTGAACGACAGCGAAAAGATACTGAATGTTCTGTTGCTCCTTGGCCTTACGGCCATAATGACCGGAATCGCTATGATTGCGATCTCTGCGTTCGACCTTGGCCGGATGATCCGCCTTATGCCCTTTGCCGTCACAACCGGTTATCTGGCCGCATCTGGCACACTTCTTATCCGTTCTTCCTTTTATGTCGTTTGCGAAGGTCAGAATTGCAGCCTGCTGACAATTTTTTCCAATGCGGGCTCGACCGGACTTATACCTTTGCTGACAATTTTTTTTGCCATGTTGTTGTGGTGTGCCGCCAGGCTTTCAAAGCACTTCGGAACGGTATCCTGTGTGGCCCTGAGCATAGCCCTTTTCTACCTGGTTTTGTTTGTTTTGGATGTTGACGCCACTGAGGCGCGAAGTGCCGGGCTTTTACCTGAGAATTTGAGTGCAGCAAGGGACGTTCCGGATTTTGCCGCCTCATTTTCCGCACTTAAATTTGATATCATTCTGGAAAACTGGCCCATTGTCACTGCGGCAATTCTGCTTGGGATTTTCGGCGCAATGCTGAATGTGGCCGGTGCGGAAATAGCCGTCGGGCGCGATGTGGATACGCGTCAGGAAACATTCCGCGCAGGTGCAGTCAACCTGGTGACGGGCTGTTTCGGAAGCAGCGTCAGCTATGTTAGCCCCGGCAACACTACCATAGCATCCATGATCGGGGCGAAAGGCCGGTATGCTCCTTTTGCAGCCTGCATTGTGATGGGCGGTGGCGCGTTGTTTGCCAATGAGATTTACACCAGCGTGCCAAGGTTTGTTTCTGCCGGCCTGCTGATGTTTCTGGGGATTTCAATTGTCAATAAATGGCTGCTGTCCGAGTGGCGCCGCCAGCGATTTTCGGATTGGCTTTTAAGTTTCGCAATTGTCGCGGTTGCGCTGACTCTGAAGATGCCGACCGCTATTGTCCTTGGCATCGTAACGGCGTCTTTGATCTTTGCGGTGAACTATGGCCGCTTGTCAGTGATACGAAACTCGGCAAACCTTGGTCGCGTCCGCAGTACGGTTGACCGCGGCCCGCTTCAAACCGATTTTCTGGATCAGCATGGGCATGAAATTGCAGTCGTTTCCCTGCAGGGGTTCCTGTTCTTCGGATCGGTCATGCAGCTTTCGGCGCACATTCGTAACCTCTTGAAACAAACCCAACCTGTTAACACTGTTGTCCTGGATTTCAGAGGGGTCAGCCGAATAGATGGGGCGGCGATTGTTGCCTTGCATAAACTTGAATTGCTGGCATCCGAGAGGTCCGCTCAGGTGATCCTTTGTGAACTGAACCCACATGTCTTGCAGGAAATCGAGCGCCGATCGGTTCTTGAGGGGAGCCGCACGTTCAAAGTGTATGACACTTGCGATATCGCGCTTGAAACCCTGGAGGATGATTTGCTGCGCCGTTTGCCTCTTGCAGCCAGTGAGGAAACCGCAAAGTCTGCTTTGATTGAAATGACGGGCAGTCAAGACATCGCCGAGCGGTTTTTGACCATAATGGATCGCGAGTTGGTTCCGGAAGGCACATTGTTATTGAAGGAAGGAGAAAAGTCAGGCGACGTTTTCATTATAGATCAGGGTAGCTTATCGGTTTACATTAAAGATAAAGATGGAAAGGATATTCGCGTGCTCAAACAAAAATCTGGGGCTATCGTCGGAGAAATCGCCAGTTATTCAGGCAAGGGCAGAACGGCGAACGTAGTCGCGGATAGTCAAACCGTAGTGTATCGTTTTGCCGAAAACCGTATAAGAGGTGTACAAGAATCTGAGCCAGTCTTGGCTGCGATTTGGCACAAGGGGATGGCTTCGGCACTCGCCAAAAAATTGCAACGCACGAACCAAATTTTAGGTGATCAATCATTATGAGTTACGACTTACTTCTAGTCATGTTGATTTTGTTTCAGACAAAGCATCTTGTTGCAGATTTTGTTTTTCAGTCGACTTGGATGATTCAAACAAAAGGTATCTATGGCCACCCTGGTGGCCTATGCCATTCGGGTATGCATGCGGTTCTGGGGGCTGCCGTCCTGTTGTTTGCACCGATTTCGATAGCGATGGTTGTTTTGATCTCTGCCGCCGAATTCATAGTTCATTACCATGTGGACTGGATCAAAGACCGAAAATTGAAAGAACTAGGATTTACAGCTAGTGAAAAAGGCTTCTGGATTTTGGCCGGTCTGGACCAGTTTGCTCATCAAGTTACCTATGTGGGTATGTTGTTGGTCATTACACGCGTTGCATGACCCGATCCAAATGCAACACGCAAGAGTGATAAAAGTTGATTTTATGTAAAAATTACTAGAAGGTTAGGCGTATATACGCATTTCGCGCTTACTGATTTTGATGATATAGAATAGGGATTTCTGCATGGTGACGCATTGTGCATCTAGGTTGCTCCCGTTGATTGTGAGCCCACTGTTTTCATTTGTTTTGGATGTTCCGTCGGCAAGAGCCGAGTCCATGCAATCTGCGGTGCATGCGGCTGTGACGACAAACCCGAAAGCGCAGGCTGGAAAAGAGAATGTAAAGGCGTCAGCGCTTGAGCTGCTTCAGCTCGAAGAGGATTTCATGCCGCGCCTCTCTCTTTACGGCGACGCTGGTGCGCAGTATTTTGATGACCCGACGCGATTGTCGCCCCAAGATAACCGTCGTACCCGCTTTGGGCGTGAAATAGGACTGGCCGCAGAAGTAACGCTCTTTGATGGTTATCGCCGCGCAAACCGGGTTTATCGGAATTCAGCCAGGGTAGATGAATCGATCTTCAAGCTGCTGGATGCATCAGAGACACTCGCCCTGAATGCGGTCGAGGCATATATTGATGTCATTCGCCACACTGACTTGCTTGGTGTTGCTGATCAAAACATTCGCCGACATGTTGAAATATCGCGCTCGGTCAAGAAGTTGGTCAAGGTCGGCCGTCTGTCATCAAGCGACGAGTTTGAAATAGATGAACAGTTGCTGGCAGCACGGTTGAGCCGACTGGAAGTCAACCAAGCGCTCGAAAATGCGAAAGTGCGTTATGAAACTGTGATAGGCCATAAGCCGACCGCCAACATGTCTGTCCCAAATGTTCGAGAGCTTCCGGATACTCTGCGCGAACTGTTAATTCGAAGCGTGAGCAATAATTTCCGGGTGCGTTTGGCTGATACCCGCGTTCAACAGAGCAAGTACCAAGCCGGAATAAACCGCTCAGATGAACTGCCAGAATTGAAATTGCGTGCAGGTATCCGCCACGGCGCAGATCTGGATGGATTGTCCGGAAGTGAGTCTGATGCTTTTGTGGGGCTTCAGCTTAATTGGGATTTGTATGCCGGAGGCCGAAAGGCTCGCCGTTCGGCCCTGAGCCGTCGAACGAGCGAGGCTCTGGCTGAAAGAGCGGAAGTTGTCCGCGAGGTGCAGGAACTGACGTCCAGAGATTGGATTTCTTATGGCACCGGGATAGAGCGCACTGTTCTTCTGGGGAATCAGAGGGCGGCTGCGCGCAAGGCGGCGGATCAATATCAGATGCAGTTTGATGGCGGTACACGAAGCCTGTTGGATGTTCTGGATGCCGAAAGAACCTTTTTCAACGTACGGTTCGAAGAAGTGAGCGCGAAAGCCAGCCTAGCCTTCAGCCAATTCCGGCTATTGGCAACGCAAAGTCAGTTGGCCAACTATTTTGGAGCCCGTCCGGCGGATGTGCCGCTTATGCCCAATTACGAGAAGCGTGCACGCGCGGGCCGCCCTGCTGCTATTTTCAACACTGAGATCCGTGCCCTCGAATGAAAAATAGCGTGACAGCGGAGCGCTTGGAAACGCCCTCTGGGTCTCGGCCAGGATCCGAAAAAGAGCCTGCTTTGGCGACTGCGGCATGGCTCGCTTCTTTCCACGGTTGTCCGTGGACAGATAATGCCGCTACGGCGCGTCTGCCTGCCAATTTTGAAAGCAGGGACAAATCCAACCTTGTAAGATTGTTGGCCGCGGCCGGATTGAAAGCCCGTTTGGTTCTGCGGAAACCTAAGGAAATTGATCCCGCAGTCCTGCCCGCTGTTGTGTTCAGCCGCTCAGGTGAACCGATCATTCTGGTTGAATTTTTGGATGGGCAGACAAAAGCACGCATTCTGGAACCTGGGAATGAGGCCTCGGAGAGTGAAATCAAGCTGTCGGATCTGAAGCGGCGCATCACAAACGAGGTCATGTTGGTGACCGTCGACGATGAAGGAGCCGAACGCCGACTTTCAGCGGATCGAAGCAATGACCGTGGGCATTGGTTTTGGCGCCCGATGCGCGAGAATTGGGGCGAATGGGGGCAAGTGTTTTTCGCGGCGTTATGTATAAATATACTTGGTCTGTCGCTGCCGATTTTCGTCATGAATGTATATGACAAGGTTGTTCCAAATCTGGCCTTCGTGACGCTTTGGACGCTTGCGCTTGGCGTGAGCATTGCATTGATACTGGATTGGGCGTTGCGTACCGTCCGTGCAGGTATTGTCGAGCGTGTCGGACGACGACTCGATAACAGAATATCGGCAGGACTTTTCCAACATGCGATGGCCTTAAGGCCAGAGGACTTTTCTGTCGGGTCAATTGGCGTCGCGAGCCACATTCGTGATTTTGAAACAGTACGGGAATTCTTCGGATCTGCGAGCTTGCTGTCGCTTATCGATCTTGTTTTCATCGGTCTGTTTTTTGTTGTCCTGTATTTCATTGTCGGCCCCCTTGCATATGTCCCGATGATTGCGGTGCCTGTGATGCTCGTGCTGGCGCTCGCGGCACAGGTGCCGCTTGGGCGGGCGACACGTGATACCCAATCCTTGTCCCGGCGTAAAAACGCGGTTCTGATCGAAACGCTCTCCGGTTTGGATACCGTAAAGTCTCTCAACGCAGAGCCGGAAATGCAGCGGGAATGGAACCGCTCAAGTGCGATCGCGGCACGAATAGGCGGGCGCGGCCGGTTCTGGTCCAACTTCACGGCCAATGGCACGATGGCCATACAGCAGTTTGTAAGTGTGGGCATCGTTGTTTGGGGGGTGTTTCTGATTGCGGAAGGCAGCATTACGGTTGGGGCTCTGATCGCCGCCAATATACTGGCCAGCAGGGCGCTTGCTCCGCTCGGCAACATAGCACAAACGATATTCCGGGCGCAGTTCGCATGGAGTGCATTGAAATCTCTTAGCGCGTTCATGGCGCTCCAGCCTGAGCGGGATCAGAAAATTCATAGCAATTTCAGAGTAAGCAAGGGTGCGGTTCAACTGAGCGATGTCACCTATACCTATCCGAACAAAGAAGTGCCCGCGGTGAGGGATTTTTCCTTAACGATCAAACCCGGCGAAACCATCGCCCTGCTGGGGCGGGTCGGATCGGGCAAAAGCACACTGGGTAAGCTTCTCAGCGGACTGCTGGTGCCCCAACGCGGAACCATCCTCATCGACGGCCACAGTTTAGGTCAATATGATCCGTCCGAGCTGCGGTCGGGGGTCGGATATCTGCCGCAGGATACCGAGTTGTTCACGGGAACGCTTCGCGAAAACCTGCTGATCGGATGCAGGTCTGCACCGCCCGACGAGATTGACAGGGCGCTGCACTTGGCTGGTGCGGACGAGTTCATCTCGACGCTTCCCAAGGGTCTTGACCAGTTTATCGGTGAAAGGGGCTCCCACCTTTCCGGCGGACAGCGTCAGGGCCTGGCGCTTGCCAGGCTCTTGTTGCGCCGGCCCAAAATTGTTTTTCTCGATGAACCGACCAACGCAATGGATCGCGACATGGAAACCTTGGTTGCCCAGAGATTGCGCGAGCTACCGGATAATGAAACATCGCTGATCCTGTGTACGCACCGCCCCGCACTTGCGAATTTGGCTCATAGAATGATTGTGATGGATTCCGGACGAAAGGTTCTTGATGGACCGCGAGACGACGTGATGTCCAAGCTAAATGCCGTGGGCATCAAGAAGCAGGCGGGGGAACATTAACTATGTTCGGAGCCCGGGTTGAAGAAGAATTCGTCAACAACGCTAATAGTCGTCCCCCGAGGGAAACGGGCGGATCGATCAAGTTACTTCTTGCAGTTCTGATCGCCGGACTAGCTGGTTTTATATTTTGGGCCGCGAATTATGAAATCGAAGAAGTCACACGCGGACTGGGACAAGTTGTGCCGTCCAGCCAGATACAGGTTATCCAAAGCCTTGAGAGCGGTATTGTTTCAAAGATTAATGTTGAAGAAGGCGACATTGTGAACGCCGGTGATGAACTGATCCGAATTGATGACACTGCGGCCGGTTCCCAAGAGGGCGAACTGCGCAAACGTGAGGCGGCACTTCTTGCCGAGTTTGTCCGCATCGAGGCCGAAGCCACGAACTCTGGAAATTTGGTTTTTACCAACGAGCTTCAGTCCCGAGCGCCTGATGCTGTTGCGGCGCAACGGGAGGTGTATCTGTCCCGAAGAACGCAGTTCGAGACTGAAGTCCTTGTTCTCAGAGATCAACTTGCGCAAAGAAAAGGCGAGTTGGAAGAACTCGAAGCGCTTCGGGAAAAGCTGCAAAAGCAGGTTGCGCCATTGCTGAGAGAACTCGAACTGACCGAGGGGCTTGTCGAAAGCGGGGCGGTGCCCGAGATCGAATTTTTACGGCTGGAGGGACGTCTGGCCGAGCTCGAGGGCGAGCTTGCGATCAGCAACGCACGCCTGCCTAAAACACGGGCCGCAATCCGCGAAGCTGAAAATCAGATCGCCGCCGCGCAATCCTCTTATGTGTTGGCGGCGCGTGAGCGTATGACGCTGGTCCAAGCCGACTTGTCGGTGCTTAAAGAAGCGTTGCGTGCCGCAACTGACCGAGTCACAAGAACCAGCCTGCGCGCACCGGTGCGTGGCGCAGTCAAAACAGTACACATTACAACGATTGGTGCTGTTGTGCAGTCTGGAGCCCGGTTGGTCGAGATCGTGCCCATTGATGACCGATTGCTGGTCGAGGCACGTATCCGGCCCAAAGATGTGGCTTTTGTTCGCCCGGGCGATCCTGCATCGGTCAAGATTACAGCATATGATTATACCACCTACGGCGATTTGGATGGCCGGGTGGAACGTATTGGCGTAGATACGATTGAGGATAGCGAAGGAGAAAAGTTTTTCCGGGTCATGGTACGTACCGAGGAAAGCAACCTAGCCGAAAGAGGCGAAGCCCTACCGATCAGCCCGGGCATGATCGCTCAGGTCGACATTCAAACAGGTCGGAAAACGGTTCTGAAATACCTGATGCGACCCTTCTCTCGTGCGAAGGCCGAAGCATTGCGCGAGAGGTGATTTATTTCGTCTCGGCAACGTAAACTCCATCCCACTCGTCGCCCGGCGCATTCTCCGAGAAGGCTTGAATTCTCCGAACATAAAGGGCCGCATAGTCGGCAATGTCTATGTGTAATGCTTTCGCGTCACCCATGAGGCGATCCAAAGCCGATTGCGCGCCCATCCAATCTTTTTGATTATAGGCGGAGCGCATTGCTGAATTTGTCTCGCTCAAAGCGGCAAAGGCACTGTCTTCACGCATTTCAACCCCGCCCAAAAGGCCGAATATGCGCTCGGGCCGCGTCTTTCCTTTAACGCGGATCAAGTCCAGTTCAATGACTGCAAACTCGCGTTCGACAGCCCGCGCGGTGCTTTCGCCCAGAACGATTTTGATCCCGTAGGCTTTTGATTGCCCCTCCAGGCGTGATGCAAGGTTCACCGCGTCGCCAAGGGCTGTATAGTCGAAGCGTGTATCGCTGCCCATGTTGCCAACGATGCAGGTCCCGCTGTTGATCCCGATGCCGACATCGATTGGCAAGACGTCTTCATCTTCGGCATTTTGCAGTCGGATGCGATTGAATTCCTCGATGTCTTTTTGCATCGTGAGAGCGGCGCGGCAAGAGGCATGTTCGTGGTCGGCGGTTTCAAGGGGCGCATTCCAGAACGCCATCACGGCGTCTCCCATGAATTTGTCAATCGTTCCGCGTTGATCCAGAATGGGTTTCGACAGCACGGTAAGGAATTGGTTCATCAGCTTTGTCAGCCCGCCGGGATCCTCTCGATATTTCTCGGAAAGAGTGGTGAATCCTCGGACATCACTGAACAGAATAGTCAACTCGCGCCGGTCGCCGCCGAGCGAGAGCTGGTCGCGATTTTCCGCAAGGCTCGCGACCAGATCCGGAGAGACATATTGACCGAATGCGGATCGGATATGTTGCCGCAGGCGTTCCTCGCGCAGATAGTTCAGACTGGACATCAGCATAACTGATGAAATGATGCAAAAGGCAGGCCATACGGGATCAATGAGAATCTGGTTTGTACTGAACAGATAGTAAGAACTGCCAGCCCATCCCACCGCCAGAGAAATGGTCAAGGCAATCATCAGAGCCGCACCACTGCGTGGAGCGATCAGTACCACGAAGAAAGACAAAATCAGCGCTGCGACAAGTTCAACCGCAACAGCATAATTGGGACGCTTAAGAAGCGTTTTGGACAGGATATTTTCCAGCAGTTGGGCGTGAATCTCAACTCCAGGCATCGGTTTTCCCAGAGGTGTCGGGCGAAAATCCTCTAACCCGATCGCCGAGGTTCCGATCAAAACCAGATGCCCGGCCAATCGCTGAGCAGGCAGGCGATCTGCCAGAATGTCTGCGGCGGAAACATAGCGCGCCCGCGATGAGGGGCTGTAATATGGCCATACCGAGCCGTCAGAGGCTGTTTCGATAAACTGTCGTGCCAGTACGACGCCTTCGATCCCGGCTTCATTCACGCGAACCGCAAAGGCGTCGCCCCCCGTTGCCACCCTCAGCAGTTCCGGCGCAAGCCCAAGACGTATCTGATCCTGAACCCGCATTACGAGAGGCACACGGCGGTAAATTCCATCTTCATCTGGTCGCACCGAAAACATTCCCCGCCCGGTCGCCGCGTCCTCCAGTACAGGCAGATTCTGCAAGATATCCGGAAAGCTATTTAAAAACTGATGAGGGTCTCCGCCTATCACAGCGTGCGCTACGGCGCGCATTTTGACCTTGGTGTCTCTGTTTGCGTCATTCGTCCGTACACTGGATTGCCCAAGTATCACCCGTGAGCTGGCGATCGCCTTTGCAAAAACGTCGTCATTCCGGGGCATGCGCCTGAGTTCTTCGAGCACTTCAGGCGTAAAAGATGGATTGTCCTCGGCAATCTTTTCCGGCGACAACCGATCGGGTTCGGAAAATACGATGTCAAATCCAAGAGCCACAGCGCCGTTGCGCGATATGCCTGTTACCAAGTCGCCCATGCGCGTGCGTGGCCAGGGCCATTGCCCCAATTCCTCAAGGCTGGCGTCGTCAATATCCACAATCGCTACCGGCAACCTTTGTGGTTCACGCGGCTTGATACGCTGGTAGAAATCAAAGGCCGTGAAGCGCATTTCCGATACGATGCTGGGGTCCGCAATGCGAATTGCAAGCAGGCAAAACACAAGAAGCGCGCCCAAGAGGCGACCCAAGCCAATGCTTTGAAACAAGCCCGTGAGGAGATCTGCGTAGCGCAACTGTAAAAATTTCCCGCCGCAAGAACCGAATTGCTTCACCAAAGACGGCAAAATGCACGCCGTCAACAGTCAACTTTTTGTGTCCACTATAGACGGGAAGGGCGAAATTCGACGTTCGCCGCTAAAATTTTGCTCCGAATCGTCTAGGTGTGTATGCTGCTTCAATAATTTTATGTTTATTTTGGGGCGAAACCATGCGTGACATTGATTTTTCAGAGCTATCCGTGATCGACGGAGATGTCATCTACCTTGATGCGACCGGGGTGTCTCAGGTCACTATGCCCGATGCCGGTCAGCTGTTTTCAGGTGAATTTGTCAGGTTCGGATCCGATTTGATTGTGCAGAGTGATGGCGCGCCCGATGTCCGGATAACCGATTATTTCCGCCAAGGGGAACCCGCTGATTTGCTATCTCCCGATGGCGCAATTCTGCGCGGAGACCTTGTTGAACGCCTGGCTGGCCCCGAAGCGCCGGGCCAATACGCGCAAGTGGGCGAGACCCAGTTGGCCGATCCAATCGGTCAGGTCGAATCCGTGGAAGGTATTGCTTACGCACAACGCACTGACGGTACGCGTGTAGAGCTTGATGTCGGCAGTCAGGTTTATGAAAACGACGTCGTTTTTACGCAAAGTGACAGCAAGGTGTCGGTGACTTTTGCTGACGGTACTATCTTTTCGCTCGCTTCAGATTCTCGGATGGTGCTCGATGAATTGGTTTACGAAGTGGGTGGAGACCAGAATAAGGCTGTTTTCGATCTCATTGAGGGCGGCTTCGTGTTCATTGCTGGCGAAGTGGCTAAAACCGGTGACATGGACGTTAATACGCCTACCGCCACCATGGGCATTCGGGGAACCACAGTCAAAGTTGATATGGCAACAAATGCGGGCGTGACCACGGTTTCCGTATCGCTCAATCAGGATCCGGACGGCGGGTACGGCGAAATCGAGTTGCTGGATCTCGAGGGTAATCTGATCGCGACGATAACCAGCAGCGACAAGAAATGGATAATTTCGCCTGTGGATGGCGAAACGCAAGCTGTTGACCGAACGGCTGGTGATTTTGCCGATGACGCCGATATTCTGGCTGATGCAGCCAACGCTTATGCTCTTGCCTATGGTCGTGTTGAGAATGGCGAGACATTCGTCGAACTCGGAACAAGCAGTCGGCAGAGAGGTACCCAGAATCCCGTCGGCGAGAACGAGGCGAACCCTCAGAATGATGGTGCGCCGGGAGATAAAGGCAGAAACGATTTAAACGATGAACCTAGTGGCGGAAATAACAACAATACATCTGACGGGTTGGAAAAAGAAACCAGATTTCAGACTGACGAAGAGCCGGTCGTGCGAGTGGTCCAAGACGACAGTGTGACCAATGGCGAGGACGCCACGATAGTCGTTTCTGTTCTGGCAAATGACACCGGTGATTCACTTACATTGGTTTCGGCGACGGATGGTTCGAATGGGACCACCACGTTAAATGGTGACGGGACGATCACTTATACACCAGATCAAAATTTCTCTGGTGTTGACCGTTTCACTTACACGGTCTCGGACGGTCAGGGCGGCAGCGACACGGCCACGGTGACGGTCAACGTGACCCCGGTGAACGACGCGCCGGTGGCGCAGGACGACAGCGCCGTCACGGCCGAGGACACCAGCGTGCAGATCGCGGTTCTGGG
>NZ_JBVCWP010000104.1:0-12528 GCF_057460485.1 Boseongicola sp. | reverse complement strand
CGTGGAACTCCGTTCTGCACAAGGTGCCTGATGGGCTCTCACCAGAATTGGCGGGACTTGTCACGCCAATGGCGAACGGCATTCAGTGGGCCTTATTCGACTGCAAGGTTGGCTATCAGACCAAACTGCTGGTGCAGGGACCAGGGCAGCAAGGCTTAAGCCAAGTCGTGACAGGCAAGCAGGCTGGCGCTGAGCTGATTATTGTCACAGGCACAAACAAAGATGCCAAACGTCTTGATGTCGCCAAGAAATTGGGCGCGGATTATACGATCAACGTGGAACAAGAAGACCCGGTCGAGCGTATTCGCGAAATTACTGGCGGCGAAGGTGTGGACGTTGCCTTAGATTGTACGGCTGGTGCAGGGACGGCGCCACTTTTGCTAGGCCTCGAGGCTTTGAAGCGCAAAGGTGGGACGCTGCTGGTGCAACAGGAAACAGCAGAGTTTCCGAACTTTCCGCTCGCTAAGTTGTGCAATAAATACGTCACCGTCAAATGTGCTCGCGGACACAACTACCAATCGTGCGAACAGGCGCTTCAGCAGCTAAACTCGGATCGGTTTTCACTGGAGCTGATGACAACGCACCGCTTTGGGCTTGAGCAGACCCATGACGCGATCAAAGCGGTAGGAGCGTCGGGCGAAGCCATCCATGTATCTTTGATGCCATGGATGTAGCTGTCGACAATCGCGTGCCAGTGACGGTTGTCACGGGCTATTTGGGGGCGGGAAAGACCACGCTGTTGAACCATATCCTGAAAGGCGATCATGGGCGCAAGTTTGCGGTTATCGTCAATGAATTTGGCGACATTGGGATTGATGGCGATCTGATCGAGACCGGGGAAGAGGAGTTGATCGAACTCTCTTCTGGCTGTCTGTGCTGTGTCGTTCGGGGTGACCTTATTCGGACGTTGCGCGACTTGCTCAAGCGGGACGTGGCGCTGGATGGGATTTTGATCGAGACAACCGGCGTTGCAAACCCAAGCCCGGTGATCCAGACCTTTAGCGCCGATCAGCTTATTGCTGGCCTCTCACGGCTCGATGCGGTTGTAACCGTCGTTGACGCTGCCCATATCACGGCACGTCTTGAGGACAGCGCGGACGCCGCCGATCAGGTCGCTTTGGCCAGTGTAATAGTGCTCAACAAGGTGTCGGATGCCACAGAACCAGACGCGATCGAAGCAGTGCTGCGTGGTCTGAACCCACATGCAGATATTCATCGTATTGATCGCGGCCAGATCGATCCCGCCTATATCTTGGGAACACAGAGCTTTTCTTTAGACCGGATCGCACAGGACTTGGGCGATACCGGAGGGCATCATGATCATGTCGCGGCCAATGGGATTGAATGCATCACACTCGAAACGCAAGATCCGTTTGATGATGACGCGCTTGAAGCCTGGCTCGAACGCTTGTTGATGCTGCGTGGTGAAGATATCTTGCGCCTCAAAGGTGTTCTGGATGTCAAAGGTCAAGACCGTCGCGTCATCGTCCAATCTGTCCATATGATGTACGAGGGTGATCTTGGCGCTGCGTGGTTGAAGGACGCCCGATCCTCGCGCTTGGTTGTGATTGGGCGCAACCTTGACCGCAAAGAATTGAATGACGGGTTTGCGCGCTGCAGCACCCGTGAAAATGCTTGAAAATGGAGCCGCCATGCCAGTCGTCGTAACTGATATCAAACGTGCTGACCCGCAAGCCGCGAAGGCTTTAGCGCAATACGGCGTAGCCACTGTGCACGAGGCGCAGGGGCGGACGGGACTGATGCATCATAGATTACGCCCGATCTATAAGGGGGCTGCGATCAGCGGAACGGCGGTGACGTGCACTCTTGCCCCTGGCGATAACTGGATGATCCACGTAGCGGTGGAGCAATGCCAACCGGGCGATGTTCTTGTTGCAGCGACGATTTCAGAGTCGCATTCTGGATACTTCGGGGATCTTTTGGGTACCTGCCTGAAAGCGCGCGGCGTCACCGGCCTGATCTTGGATGCAGGGTGTCGGGATATCCGCGATCTTGAGGCTTTGGGCTTTCCGGTCTGGTCACGCTCAATCTCGGCCCACGGCACAGTAAAAGAAGTGCTGGGTGATGTGAATGTTCCCGTGTCCTGCGGTGATGAAATTGTCCGGCCTGGAGACGTGATCGTGGCGGACGACGACGGAGTTGTAGTTGTGCCGCGTCTGCAGGCAGGCGCGGTTGTTGCAGCATCGCAAGCACGGGTCGAAAAAGAGGAATTGGCGCGCGCAAAATATCAAGCCGGAGAGCTGGGGCTGGACGTAAACAACATGCGTGGACGCCTTAAGGATAAGGGGCTGACTTACCTAAGCCAAGCGGAATGGGAGACCGGCCAATGATCATTGATTGCCACGGGCACTACACAACTGAGCCAAAGCCGTTCATGGACTTCCGCAAGGCACAAGTTGCCGCCTTCGATGCCAGCGCCCAGATGCCAGCCTTCCCTGACATCTCTGATGATGACATCCGAGAAAGCGTTGAGGCCAACCAGCTTCAAGCACTGAAAGATCGCGGGGCGGATATGACGATCTTTAGTCCTCGTGCCTCTGGCATGGGGCACCATATCGGCGATGAGGCTGTCTCGAAAATCTGGACGCGGCACAGCAACGATTTGATCCATCGGGTGACGCAGCTATTCCCGGACAACTTCATTGGCGTCTGTCAGTTGCCTCAGAATCCCGTCGTGCCTATCGCCAATGCCATTGAGGAATTGGATCGCTGTGTCACGGAATTAGGATTTGTGGGCTGTAACCTGAACCCCGATCCAAGTGGTGGAATGTGGACCGGAGTGCCGTTGACCGACCGCGCGTGGTATCCGTTTTTTGAGAAAATGGTCGAACTTGATGTACCTGCGATGATCCACGTTTCTGGGTCGTGCAATCCGAATTTCCACATGACCGGGGCGCATTACATCAACGCGGACACCACTGCGTTTATGCAGTTTCTGCAAGGTGATCTGTTTGCAGATTTCCCTGATCTGCGCCTGATCATTCCTCATGGTGGCGGGGCTGTGCCCTATCACTGGGGGCGGTACCGGGGTTTGGCCGACATGATGGGCAAGCCGCCATTGACAGAGCATGTGATGCGTAATGTCTACTTCGACACCTGCGTCTACCATCAGCCCGGCATCGATTGTCTGTTTAAGGTGATCGACATCGAGAATATCCTGTTTGCATCAGAGATGTTCGGGGCTGTGAAGGGTGTTGATCCCGAAACTGGCCATAACTTCGATGATACCAAACGCTATGTCGATGCCTTAGATTTGTCTGATGCGGATCGTGCGAAAGTGTATGAGGGCAATGCTAGACGGGTTTATCCACGCCTTGATGCAGCCTTGAAGCTGCGCGGAAAGTAGCAATGCGCTTGCAGCATACCCGCTATGATATTGGCTAATTTTAGTTGAAAATAAATGATTTAACCTTATTCTGCATTGCAGCAAAGGAGAAATCTCAATGAATTATATTACAGCTTCACGTAAGAGCTTTGATCTTCCTTCACTGGCTGGTGTGCTCGGCTTGGACCATCTCCGTGCAAGCGTTCGCGGCATGGTGTCGGGATACAAAGCCTATCAGGTTTATACTAGGTTGGATGGTATGTCTGACAACCAGCTAAAGGCCAGCGGTCTGGAGCGCGCTGAGTTGCCCAGCGTTGCGATGAAGACGATCACCGAAGCTGGTAAGGCCTGATCAGGCGTCTGCCAGTTAGAATAGCGGGCGTGCAAGCCAAGTCTGGTATTGCTCAAGTCCTAGCCAATTCAGCAAGGTTGGGGTATCGCCAGCAAGCGCTATGGCGCCAACAACGGACAAGAGTATTGAGCCCACGACCCATCGGTCAAAGACTTCATGCTCTCGGTTCAGAATTGCATTGAAAATCAGCCGGAATACGACTGAGAGCCGCTGGATCGGGACCACCACTGTGACAGGGGCCACGGCCAGCGCGATGTAACGAAAGAACTGCGACAGCGCGACAAACAGCGCTGATAGCAGGAACCAACCGCGCGTGCCGCGGTCAAGGTCTGCAATATTGCCAGTCTCGCCAGCGGCGATCACCCATAAAATCACGACAACGGTAGCTGCGACATAAGACACCAGCAGGCCGCCGACGCTGTCGGCTATTCCGCCATCCGCAATTCCGAGGGCTACAAAAAGCGGGCTGGCCCCATAGCCAAAGGCACAGACAGCACCCCAAATCAGGCCGGGCCCATAGTGAGGTGTGAACCCCTTAGATACACCGGCCGCCGCCGCTGATTTTTTTCGGCGCGCAACGATCATTGGGCCCACAACAACCAAAGCGATACCGACGAGGTTCATCAGATTGACGGTCTCGCCCAGAAAGACGACGGCGAGTGCAAGAGCCAGTACGATCGAGAGCTGTTGAATAGGCGTCGACAAGGTAGACCCCAAAAGTTGGGTCGCCTTGTAGTTGCCGTATCGGCCCACTACGAAATGCACGAGACCAGCAAGGATCATCCAGAACCATGGCGCGACGCCCCAGTCCGCTATCGCCTCGAATCCACCCATGACAGCGGCAAGGATCACAAACATCGGCACCCCGAAAGGAACCGTGATCGCCATGGCTTGCAAGACAGAACCCTTGATAACCCCACGGCGCAGCGTGGCGTTGTTCAATCCAAAAAACGCAGCAGAGGCGAGAGAGAGGAGGGCGCCGAACATCAGGGAGCCCTCCTAAGGCGGGTCAGGGTTTCCCGCGCAGGAACTCACGGATCAGGTCCGGGGTCAGTGTGACGTCAGGATCATATTCCGGGGCATCTTCGATCTGCTCAAGATCGTTCAAACCGCATTGTTTGAAAATCCGGTTGATGCAGGAAATAAGCCGCAGCGGTTTGTCTAGCTCCGCGTTAAAGTGCTGGTGGATAGTGTTTGGCGGCACATAGATCACGTCGCCCGCCTCATAATCCCAGCGTGAAACCTTATCCTGTGGTTTCCAGAAATAGGTGTCGGTGATCTCGACATCGCAATCTTGATGCAGGTCGTAGCCCTTGCCTTCAACAACATAGAGGCACTCTTCCGCCAGATGCCGGTGCTTGCCAGATTTCGATCCCGGTGGGACGATCTGCATGTAGGCATCAACCGTTTCCATTCGGGTGTTCATACTCTCATTGATCAGGTGTTTGAGCAGCCCCTGACGCGACATGTCCCACGGCATTTCATGCGGGTGTACGACCTTCTTACGTTCCGCGTCCCGCGCGGGGCGGGCGGCGGCGTCATCGAGAAGATCTTGGTACAAAGGTTGGTTTTCGATTCCATCAAGCCAGCTGGTGGTTTCATCCCATGCCATCAGTAACCCTCCTTAGGATGGTTGTGATCTTCTTCTTCCTCACGCACTTCGAAATTCTCACCGCCAGGGGCGGGGAAGGTGTCGCGCGGCTCGACCGTTTTCTGGAACAGCATATTCATAAAGACGAACATCGGCTTAGTCTTTAGTACAAGTGCGCGCGCCGGTTTGGTGTCAGAGGCGTTGAAATGCTGGTGGACGCAGTTGTTGTGAACGATGGCCACATCTCCTGCCTTCCAGTCATAGCGAATATCGTCGTGGATTTCGTATCCCTCACCATCAAGGATATAGAAGGCGGCCTCATTTACATGCCCGTGCTTTTGGCTTTTGCCACCAGGCCCATATTCTTCCAAGTGCAGGTGGAACAGCTGGCTGATCCCGTCCTTTGGTTCCACATAGTGGCGTGAATAGGCCTGCGGGCCATCCACGAATTTGATGTCTTTGGCTTTACGGACCCGGGGCATGGCCCGCACACGGTCCAGCTCCCATTGCAGGTTATATTCGCCTTGGATGGCGCGCACAAAAATGCGGTCCTTCTGGCTGTGGTAATATCCTGCGGGGCCAATTTCAGCCTCGGCTTCGGGGGTGTCTTTTTTATCATCCATGCCCCATTATTTCACGCAGACCCGTCCAAAAACAAGTTTTGCAGAACAACATTCTTCTATGCGGGACGCGTTCGGATCGACGGGTTTCCCTTGACTGGTCCTGCGTTAAATTTAGCGGGCTATGCGATGAAGAAAGACAGGGGTGACAATGACCGAAGCGAATAATCAGATCGAAATCTGTGCCAAGGACGATGTGCCCGATGGCGAAGTTATCCGCGTTGACCATGGCGATTTGGAGCTGGCCGTTTACCAGGTCGAAGGCACATTCTATGTGACCGACAACGCCTGTACCCACGGACCGGGTGAATTGTCAGAGGGCTATCTTGAAGGTCACGTAATCGAGTGTGACTTCCACCAAGGAAAATTTGATATCCGCGACGGAGAGGTCGTGGCGCCTCCTTGTCTCGTTGCGATCAAGACATACAAGATTTTGCCTCATGAGACCGCTGTTGTCATCGAGGCCCCTTAAAAGCTATTTTCGTCCAATCAAATCCACAAGGGCAGAGCGGCCGCAATGGCCCTCGCCTTCTGATACATCCGCATCATAGGCTTTGACGCTGAGTTCCGCGAAGCCGGCGAAGGCTTTGCGTAGCAGCTCTTCTGTGTAGAGGTTTTCTAATTTCTTGGGGCCGCCGGTGCCATAGTCTAGCTGCTTTGGTCCGTAGCCTTCGATCAGGACAAGGCCACCCGGTCTAATCGTCCGGCGTATGCCTTCAAAAACGCTAGCGCGTTCTGAAGGGGGCAGGAATTGAAAGAAGATACCGACGACTACGTCGTAGCAGTCTTCCTCCCACGTCCGCTCTGTGAGGTCAGACAGTTCAAAAGACAACGCTACGCCACGTTTTTCTGCTAACTTGCGTGCTTTATCTTGTGCGATGGGCGAGAAATCTTGCGCGGTAACCTGCAAGCCACATTCTGCCAACCAGACCCCGTTGCGGCCTTCGCCATCCGCGATCGAGAGCGCTTTGGCGCCTGCCGGAAATTGCCCGGCCTGTTGTTGAAGAAAGGTATTGGGCGTAGTGCCAAACACATAGTCTTCGGTCGCAAAGCGACCTTCCCAGCGCTCAAATTCGTTCACGATGCGCTCCCGGTCAGACGGCGCCATGGTATTTTGCGCATGGCGGGTAAGAAGAACGTCACAATAGTCGCAACAATCAAAATGACAGAAATCGGACGGCCGAGCATATACTCCAGAACGTTACCGTCGGAAATGAGGCGTACCTGATGATAGGACCGCTCTGCGATTTCGCCCAGAACGAAGGCGATGACCAACGTCAGTCGAGGATAGTCAAAGCGGATCATCAGATAGCCGAATATCCCGATAATCGTTGCGACGGCGACGTCGGCCATACGTCCTTCGAGGACATAAACGCCTGTCAGTGACAGCGTCACCACCACCGGCACAACGATGTTCACATCAATCCGAGTAATCAGCACAAGGAAGCGCGCAAAGATGAGGCCGAGTACGGACGCACCAATCGCCGAAACCGTAAGCGCGACGATCAAGCCATAAATCTCTCGCTCGTTTTGCAGCAGGATTTGGGGACCTGGTTCGATCCCGTGCAGCACAAGTATGCCAAGGAACACGGCAGTCTCTGCGCTTCCGGGAATGCCGAAGGCCACCGTCGGAATGAGCGAGCCGCCATCTTTTGCATTGTTGGCCGCTTCTGGTGCGATGACGCCTTTGATGTTGCCTTTGCCAAAGGTGTCGCGGTCTTTGGCAGTTTGTGCTGTTGATGAATAGCTCAGAAACGAAGCCACTGTACCGCCTAGCCCGGGGATGGCGCCAATGACCGTACCGATTAGGGACCCGCGCAATAGGACTGGCCAGTGTTTGAAAACCGCGAGTATACCTTCGCCGACGCCTGTGATCTTCATATTCTCGGCCGCGGAGCGGGTTTCTTCATCCGCCACCGATCCACCCTTGAGCGCAAGCTCGATCATTTGACTTATGGCGAATAACCCGGTCAGTGCAGGGACCAAAGGAATACCGTCCCATAGATAATTCATTCCGCCAGTAAAGCGGGTTTCGCCGGTGAACTGGTTCGCTCCAGTGAACGCGAGCAACAAACCGATACAGGCCGCAATCAACCCGCGCAAAAGCTTACCTTTGACCGAAACAGCAATAGCTGCGAGGCCAAGGATGGTCAGCAGGAAAAACTCAGACGAGCCGAAGCTCAGAACAACTTCACGTGCCACAGGAATGAATAGAAGTAGGGTAAAAAGACCGATCAACCCTCCTAGGGCGGAGGCAGTCGCAGACGCACCAATGGCGAGCCCGGCTTTGCCCTGTCGGGCAAGTGGATAGCCATCGAATGTCGTTGCCGCATTAGGTGCCGTGCCGGGCGTGTTTAAAAGGATCGCGGATATTGATCCGCCAAAGGACGTGGCCCCCATAACTCCGCCCGCAAGATACATCGCATCAAGCGGCTGCAACGTATAGGTCACCGGTATTAGAAGGGCGAGTGCGGTTGTGCCACCCAGCCCCGGGATCACACCAAAAGTGAGGCCAAGCAAAACACCAGCCATCAAAAAAAGCAGGCTCCCCCCGTTCAGGACGGCAAGGAAGGCTTCAAAAAGCGCGTCTAAACCCATGACAAAATCCAGTTGGGGTACGCGCCGCCGGAAATGGCGGCGCGCAACATCTATTATTCAGCCGTTGCTGCGAGGTCTTTGTACTGCTCGTAGAATGAACTGAGATCATCCATCATAGAGGCAGTTGCGGCGGCGCCCATGAAGGCCAAACTAATGCCAGCGCCATCAGCCCAAGAGGTAACAGATGGGTCTTCTGACGCTGCGCGCAAACCTTCTTCAATAGCGGCGACGACCTCAGTTGGCATGCCAGGAGGGCCACCGATGACACGGTTCAGCGTGAACTTGGCTAATTCTGGATGTCCAATATCTGTAGCCGAGGGGACGCCGGTTACAGCCTCATCTTCGGTTAGGGTTAGGATCAACTTCAGATCGCCGGTTCCGCTGCCATCAAGGTATTTTGCAAGCGAGCTGATTGGCTTGATGGTCGCATTCACTTCACCGCTGATTACAGCGATCATTGCGTCGTTGGAACCCGCATAGCCGGTAACATCAACAATATCACACTCAAGGATACCGAAGGTGATCCGTGTCGTGACAGATGCCGTTGATGTAGCACCTGTGTCCGAAAGCTTTGTGGGTTGCCCCATCGCACAAAGATCTTCGACTGAATTGATGCCGCTGTCGACTGCCACTGCAAGCCCATAAGTTGCGACAGCAAGGTTTGCGATCCATGTGACTTCATCAAGTTTGAAGCCTTGATCGCGCCCCGTGACTTCGTTCACAGTCAGGCCGGGGATGTTGTAGATACCGATTGTATAGCCATCAGGATCGGACCGGTGAACGGCCTGTCCGCCACGCGCGCCGCCAGCGCCTGAGATATTCTCTGGTACAACGGTTGTTCCCATCGCGGTTTCCAATGCTGGCGCGAATTGACGCACAATAGTGTCAAAACCCCCGCCTGGGCTGTAGGGGATTACGAATGTGATGTTGTCGTCCGTTGGGAATTCCGCCTGTGCGGCCCCACCAACCGTGAGCGCAATAGCAGTCGCCCCTGTTACTAGTATCTTCTTCATTTTTTACTTCCTCCCTATGTTTTTTGGCGTCGTCACCAAGCGTTAACGCCACCCTTCGTAAAGAATAGGCCTCGGTAGAGTTCGTAATTGAGTGCCCATTCAAACACCGCGAACTGAAAGATCAGCACGCCAATCCCCACACCAGCAGAGACTGCAAGCGTAAGTTTACCCCGTAAACGCGCGTACGCTGCACAAAAGATCGGAGAGGCAGCAAGAATGCCAACTGTCGCCATCATTGCGAATGCACCAGCAATCCAACCCAAACATTCAGCCTGATTGGCAAAGGTTGGGTTATGCATCATTTCGCGTTGGCGAAAGCCGGTCCCGCCGAAGGTTTCGACAACCTGAGCGCCAGGAATCTTTGAGCGGCTCCAGACATCGAACACCGCTAAAACGATCATCGCGCCCGCGACCATTGCCGGAAATCGCGCAGATGTCGCTGAATATCCGCGCGCGATCAAGAACATCGCTACTGCGAAAGCCAACAGCAGCACGGCGGGCCAGATCGATGTGACCATGCGTGGGGCTTGGGGTGTCTCTTTCATTAGTGCTCCGTCGGGAACAAAAGCGATTTAACAACGACTGGTGTGGCACCGGTGGAGCGCAACACCTCGCCAATATCGATGAAATCGAATTCTGATAGTGCTATTCCGTCAATGGAAACGATAGCGCCGGGGCAATTCTCTTCGCTTCGGCACTGCATGCCGATCAGACCACCGATGTCACCTTCACTGACAATCACCAGCGGATGCCCTTTCTCAAGAATGGTGGTGAGGCCGGTGACAAGGCCATTGCCCAAAGCGCGAAGGCGGGCGTAACTCGCTGAACCGGTCCATGGCACGGCGACCGCAACCGGCGTTTCGCCGTCCTGCAAATCAAGGCGGGCGAGGGCGTCCTTGATTGCTGCCGCGACCTCCTGTGCGTCGATCTCATCGCCCAGCACGACCGTCGGTGCGATGACCGCGAGGTTGCGGAGGGGCAATGTGTCATCTGGATCAAGGTAGATTGTCGAACCAGAGACTTGCACAGTATATTGCGACGCGCCCACGACTGTCGCACGGATGCCTTGACGCGCAGGCGAGACCTGAAATGCATGCTCTTTTACTAAAGAAGCCAGGGCAAGCGCTAGTTCTGGTCCAAGATCGTCTGTATTTCCGCCGCTCCCGTCCAAGAATTCTGACACGCCGCCGGAAAAAACGATCTGTCCGGAAGTGGGAGCCTCGGCCAGCGGCGCAAGGCGCATAAAGTCAGAAACTTCTTCGCCACGGGCGGCAGAAATGATCGCGGCGGCCATCTGCTTGGCTATTTTGTTGCGGATGTCGGCGGGTAGCACGTCACCCAACCCGATTTCTGCGTCAACGTCGGAGAGATACCGCGCGCCGAAAGGTTCCAACCGTGTAATCCGACCGTCGGCATCGGTCACAATTAGACGCGCACCGGCATCAAGCGCCGTGCGTGAGATGATGTCTCCATCACGGCACAATGCAATCTTGGTTGTGCCTCCGCCAACGTCGATGTTGAGAACTGTTCCCAACCGCTCTGACAGTGCCACAGCACCAGAGCCATGGGCCGCCATAAGTGTTTCTAGCGCGTCGCCCGCACTTACAGCTACGAATTTGCCGGCTTGGGCTGCGAATATCTCGCCGATGGCGCGCGCGTTCGTACGTCGCGCGGCTACGCCAGTTAAGATCAGCGCACCGGTGTCGATATCCTCGGATGAAAGCCCTGCAGCGGCGTATTGCGCTTCGATAAAGGCTGCCAACGCCTCGGCATCAATGGTATTTCCATCGGCATAGGGCGTTAACAAGATCTCAGATTCAAATTGAACCTTGCGGCCGGTAACGACATATCGGGTGTCCATCCGTTCGAGCATGATGGTCGAGACCAAAAGGTGCGAGGTGGAGGACCCGATATCAACGCCGACGCTTGTCAGTTCTATCTGGTCCTCCTCGATCAGCGAGCGGCCGGCGCTCGAAAAGTGGATGCGCCCACCATCATCTGTTTCGTCTGGGTGCATCGACTTGTTCACTGGACTTCTGGCTTATCGTAAAGGCTCGGATCCATGCGGCTATTGCCGCCGTTGGCCCCGATCAGCTTTTCAAACTCACTGCGCAGCCTTTTATCTTCCATCCAGTATGGAATCGAAGTGCCACCCTCGGTCACATCCATCGCGGTATAGTCGATCTGCTTGGCGCCCGGCGGAAGGCCCGTGACAATGGTAGGGTGGTTCGGTCCGAACCAAGCGGTTAGACGGAAGGGTTCTTGCGAAGAGTTGAAATGCTGGTGATACCAACGCTCGCCTCCCGGTGCCGCCGTGACCATGCCAAATTGCTCATAGTCAACGCGCTGGACCAGATCGCCTTTGCCATCTTCCCACGGCGTCTCGCCTGCTCGTTCGGGCCAAGTATAGGTGTAGCCTTTACCCTTGATGCAGATCAGCACTGCAGCTGAGGTATGTGCATGGCCCTTGGAGTATTTCCCAGTCTCATGCTGACCAAGCCAGAGATAGAATTTGTTGCCAGTCATGAAGGGTTCTACTCGACGCCAACCCGGTGAGCGGCGGTTGTCGAGTGGCAGATCACAATTGATGACATCGGGCACGAGGTTGGTGCGTCGCATCGCAAGACCTCGGATCGGGTCAGGCTCAAGGTCTTCTTTGTATTTGTAGAAATCATCTGTGCCCGAGAACCGGCTTGTCATTTTATATGGGCAATTGAAGATCAGATCAGTGTCGCCCAGTAAGTTCATTAAGTTAGGCGCTGTCGTCCCGCCAATCAAAAGCGCAGGCTCTCCTGTGGCATTCACAATCCGGTGGTAGGCATTCACTGGAATCGAAAACAGCGACCCCTTTTGCCACTCAAAAACGTGTTTTTCTCCGCCTTCTTCAAGCCAAACCTCTGTTGTGCCGCGGCCAGAGGCGACAAGGAAGATTTCCTCGTAAAGGTGTTTTTCAACATTTAGCGCGCCGGCACCCGGTACTTCGACGACGTACTGTCCCCATTTACCTT
>NZ_JBVCWP010000103.1:0-12531 GCF_057460485.1 Boseongicola sp. | reverse complement strand
CGAGATAAGTTGTGTCGCGATGGATGCGCATAAAAGTCCCGTAGCGTCCCCGCGCGGGACCCGCAACCCTCAGTCGAATTTGGCAGACGGAGCAAGCACTGACGCCTGTCCCTTAAGGACCGGTTTGCCATCCACAAGACATCGTGTGTCCAGCGTCACGCGGCGCTTTGAATAGTCGATTTCAAGGACTTCGACTTCTGCCGTGACGATGTCGCCCGGCCTGACCGGTGCCAGAAACTTCAGCGATTGACCAAGGTAAACGGACCCGTGACCGGGAAGCTGCTCGCCGATGACGGCCGAAATAAGCCCCGCCGTCAGCATACCATGCGCGATCCGGCCCGCGAAAATCGTATCGGCCGCATAAGCATCGTCCAAATGCACTGGGTTCCGGTCAGTGGACACTTCGGCGAACAACTCGATATCGCGATCCGTCACCTCTTTCGTCAAGGTGCAGACCATGCCGATCTCAATATCTTCAATTACAATTGTGCCGCGGGGCTGGTTGTCAAACATACCAAATCCTTCTCGCAATTTAATATCTTAAGAATTGTCCTTTACGCAACTTAATTACGGAACGGATTTGAAGGAGACAAGGATCATCTTGCTGCAAAGCAGCATTCTTTGACTCAAAGACGCAAAAGTGTCGTCTCGACCGCTGGTCCGAGCCCGTCTTCAAGCGTGGTTTGAGATTGGGGTTCAGGTGTCAGAACAACGACCGCCGTCAGCCCCAGAATCAGGACTGCAAGTGTCCAGATCGGCAAGGCCCCCGCCTCGTCCCTAATAAATGGCAGCATGACGTTAACCATGATGTCTGATTGCGGCAAAAAAAAGGCAGGCGCCGCTTGGTTCAGGTGTTGCGGATGACTTTCGAGAAAGCATCAAAAATGGGCTCAGCCCCAGCGATCAGGGAGCCACTTTCATGCGGTGCCTGATCACCCTCAAGGCTTTCAACCAAAGCACCTGCTTCTTTGGCGATCAACACGCCAGCCGCTATATCCCAGGAGTGCAAGCCCCGCTCCCAATAGCCGTCGTATCGGCCCGCCGCCACATAGGCGAGATCCAAAGCAGCAGCCCCAAACCGACGCACGCCCGCAACCGAGGGCATGATGCGCGCCAGATCTTGAAGCGTCGCAGGCAGGTCCGGACGCCCCCCAAATGGAATGCCCGTCGCAAAGATACTTTCGATCATTTTCGAGCGCGCAGACACCCGAAGACGGGTCTCGTTCATCCAGGCGCCCTGGCCTTTTTCAGAAAAGAAAAGCTCGTCCTTTGACGGATCGTAAACAACAGCCGCAACGATCTCGCCCTTATGCTCAAGGGCAATCGAGACAGCCCAATGCGGCAAGCCGTGCAAGAAGTTCGTCGTCCCATCCAGCGGATCAACGATCCACCGCCGTGTCGGGTCTTTACCCTCGACAGGCTCGCTTTCTTCGCCGACCCAGCCATAATTCGGACGCGCGGTCGTCAGGTCTTCTCGGATGATTTCTTCGGCGCGGATGTCGGCACGACTGACAAAGTCCCCCGCCCCTTTGGTCGACACCTGAAGGTTCTCCACTTCGCGGAAATCCTTGCTCAGAGACCGGCCAGCCTTGCGGGCGGCAAGGGTCATGACGTTCAGATTTGCGCTGCCTTGCATCGAGAAAACCTTTGTGATGATCGACGCCATTTACGGAAGGCGGCGCGTGTGAGCAAGCCCTAAAACCCCAACGCTCCTGCCATGAAACCCATTTGCCATTGCGTCACATAGGCCGCGAATGGCGTGACCTTGGGCGCGTCGCGCGTTTACACCCTTCCCTGACGGGGATGGTTTTAACAGCACGGGAGCACAACGCGGAACAACTACTTGCACAACTCATCGGTGATGCCGCAGGCGGCATCGGTGGCGGCAAAGCCGTCAAGGGCACCGAGATAGGCAACCTCATCGCAGGCGCAGTCGGCGGCGGCCAACTTCTTGGCGGCCTTCTTGGATCGGGCGCCGCCGCAGCGCGCGGTCTCGATATCGCAAGCATGACCAGCAAGCTTGTCGGGGGCGGCGTTGCAGGCCTTGTCGTTCAGGTCGTGCTCGGCACAGTCATGAAGAAAATGCGCCGCTAACGCTTTCACGGGCTTTGTGGCTTAATCAGCCCAAGGCCCGTGAAAACCTTCGCCGTCGCGATCCAAACGCTTAAACCCGTGACGGCCGAAGAAGTCGCGCTGTGCTTGGATCAGATCGGTCGTCCCACGGGCGCGCCGCAACGTGTCAAAGAACGACAAAGACGCCGCCATCGCCGGGACCGATTGCCCCTCTGACATCGCCGACGTCACGACGCGACGCAGCGCGGGCACCGTCTCTTTCAGGCGATCTGAAAAAGCAGGCGCGAGGATAAGCTGACCATGTGGCAGTTCCTCGCGGATCGCCGAAGAAATATCATCCAACAAAGACGACCGGATGATACACCCTGCCCGCCAAATTTCAGCGATACGCGCCAGATCAAGCGACCAGTCAAACTCGTCCGAGGCCGCCGCCAAAAGTGCCATACCCTGCCCGTAAGTAATGATCCGCGCGGCAAGCAATGCCGCCTCCATATCCGCCTCTGATACGGACGCCACCCCCGGACCCAAGGGAAACGCGAACTCAGCGGCAGCCCGTGTCTCGCGCAGCGCCGACCAGGACCGGGCAGCAACCGCGCTTTCGATTGCCGTCGCCGATTGACCCATTTTCAACGCCTCAATCACAGTCCAACGCCCGGTGCCCTTTTGCCCTGCTTGATCAAGGATCACATCAACGATGGGTTTGTCGGTTTCACCGTCCTTCGTATTCAGAATTTCCGACGTTATCTCAATTAGATAGGACTGAAGCGCGCCTGCATTCCACTGCCCAAACAAGGCCGCCATCTGCGCCATGTCGCGCCCGTCTGCGCGCAACAGCCCATAGGCCTCAGCGATCAATTGCATGTCCGCGTATTCAATACCGTTGTGCACCGTTTTGACGAAATGCCCCGCCCCGTCAGATCCAAGGAAATCCGCGCAAGCGTCGCCCTCAAACTTCGCGGCTATTGCCTCGATGATGTCGCGGATCGACGCATATGCCTCAGGTGTTCCGCCGACCATAATCGAGGGGCCATACCGCGCGCCCTCTTCACCGCCAGAAACACCGACCCCTAAAAACCGCAATCTCGCAGCTTCGATCGCCTTCGCGCGCCGACGCGTATCATTGAAATTAGCATTGCCTGCATCGATGATCAGATCGCCCGCCTCCAGAAGAGGAACCAACGCCTCGATCACCGCATCGACCGGCCCCCCAGCGTTCACCATGATTAACACAGCACGCGGCGGCATTAACGATGCCACAAAATCCTCAAGGCTTTCTGAAGGCTCAAGCCGTTCGGCCAAAGCGCCGGCATCGTCCACGACTGCGCGCGTTTTGCCCGGCGAGCGGTTGTGCACCGCCACATCAAATCCATTGTCCGCGATATTAAGCGCAAGTGCTGCGCCCATCGTGCCCATGCCAGTCACGCCAATTCGTGCCATTCAATCCCCCTATCGCCTGTCCCGCCAAGCTAGGCATCAGCGCGCCAGACGCAAGTGTCACGCTGCCTTGGGGGCGATCACACCTAGAAGAGCTTCCACTAAAGCATCATCGCGATGACGCAGCGGCGCGTTCAACGTGTCGGCCATGGCCATCCGCAACAACAGTCCTAAAAGGGCTGTGTGAACCGCGACCGCAGCCCGGCGCGCCTCGACCAATCGGGCATACCGCCCGCCTTTCAGCAGACAATCGGCAAGCGCGTCGTGCATTTCAGTGGTTGCGGGATGCATCCGGCCAAGCGTCGTCACCATCGCCCCATCCCGTCCCGGACGCTGCCCGATCTGCGGCGTCACGTACATCATCCGAAACCGGTCCAGATCAGACATGTGATAGACCGCCAAAGCCTCGACCAAGCCACGGATCGCGGCATCCGGCGCCGCGTTGGCCTTGATCGCTGACTTGCCTGCCGTGGCTTCCGCTTCAAGCGCCGGTCGCACCAAAGCTTCAAGAAGTCGGGCCTTGTTCGGAAACCAGTAAATTACCGCCTGTTTCGACACTCCGACCCGGCGGGAAATCGCCTCAAAGGTCAGCTTGTCCGGCCCAAAATCGCGGACAATGGCGCGCGCCGCCTCCAAAATCAGGTCTGCCGTTTTGGAATTGCTTTTAGCCATCCCGCCCCACTCATACAAAACACCAAGGCCTAGGGTACGCCCCAACTTGTCGTCGGTAAAGGACGCAAGCATCTGGAAACAATTGGTTTCCTTTTGAGAAACTTAGACCTCGACGGTGCGCTGCATCTGCATCGGGACCTTGCGCGCCAGTTGCAACAGATGCGCCATATAGGGTTTCGTGGTCTCATCGCTGCGTATTGCCGCATAAAGTCGCTTGCTTAGACCAACTTTGGTGACGGGTCGCGTCACATAATCCGAATGGTAGCGCACCTCGCGCACTACCCAATCGGGCAGAACCGCTACGCCACGATTTGAAGCGACCAAAAGCAAGATAACGGCCGTCAATTCCACTTGCCGCACGCCGCGCGGCTCGACCTTGGCCGGGGTCAACAGCTCGGAAAACACATCCAAACGCGACCGCTCCACCGGATAGGTGATCAACACCTCATCGCGAAAATCCTCGGCCTCGACGTAAGGCTTGGCCGCCAGTGGATGCAACGCTGCCGCCACGAACACCGGTTCATAGTCAAACATGGGCGTAAACGTCACATCCGCCAAAACCTCGGGGTCCGAAGACACTACTAGATCAACCTCTTCACGCGCCAATGCAGGCAAAGCATCAAACGCCAGCCCCGGACGAATATCCACGTCAACATCCGGCCAGGCTTTGCGGAACTCTTCCAGGACTGGAAACAGCCACTCAAAACAGGCATGGCACTCAATCGCGATATGCAACCGCCCCGATTTTCCGGACCGAAGATTGCGAAAATCATCCTCCATCGCCTCAACCTCGGGAAGAACCTTTTCCGCCAGTTTCAACAGCCTATGCCCCGCCGACGACAGTTTCAGCGGCTTGGAACGTCGCACGAACAACTCAAGTCCTGCCTGATCTTCAAGCCCCTTCACCTGATGGCTTAGCGCCGACTGCGTGATGTTCAAAAGGTCGGCCGCTCGCGCCAGACCACCCGCGCTGTGGATCGCGCGTATTGTGCGCAAATGGCGAAACTCGATATGCATACTTGAGCAGGCCTCATGAAGATTGTGAGAATTATGAGTTTGTTTCACATTTGGACTTATGAGACAAGATGCCAATAAGGAGTTGTCCCCCATGTCTCGTCCTACGATTTCATTTGAGTTTTTCCCGCCGCAATCACTCGAAGCCTCGTTCCGGCTTTGGGAAACGGTGAATACTCTGTCGCATCTCGATCCGTCCTTCGTCTCGGTTACCTACGGCGCGGGCGGCAACACACGCGCGCTGACCCACGAGGCCGTCGAAACACTTGGGCGTCACATGGGCCTCAACGTCGCGGCGCATCTCACTTGCGTTGACGCGACCCGCGCTGAAACCCTCGCCATCGCGGACCAATACGCCCGCGCAGGCGTCAACCGGATCGTCGCACTGCGTGGTGATCCCCCGAAGGGCGCGGGCAATTTCAAGGCACTTGCGGACGGCTTTGCTAATTCTGTGGAACTTGTGACGGCCCTTGCCGATACTGGAAATTTCGAGATCACAGTCGGCGCCTACCCCGACACCCATCCCGAAGCCGCGCATGACAACGCGGATATTGACTGGCTGAAGCGCAAGATTGACGCCGGGGCCTCAAACGCGATCACGCAATTCTTCTTTGAAGCCGAAGCCTTCCTGCGCTTTCGCGACCGTTGCACGGCCGCCGGTATCACCGCCGAGATCATACCCGGCATCCTGCCGATCGAAAACTGGCGCGGCACCCAACGTTTTGCAAAGTGCTGCGGCGCGCGCGTTCCAAACGAATTGTCCGCAATGTTCGAAACCGCAGAACGCGACGGGCGCACTGACCTTCTGGCCACAGCAATCTGCACCGAGCTTTGCTCGGACCTTCTTGATGAAGGCGCGAAGCACTTGCATTTCTATACGCTGAATAAACCCGGCCTCACTCGTGATGTGGTGCATGCCTTAGGCCTTGCTCCCGACGCGAGCCTCGCCAAAGTCGCGTAAAGCCGCGCTCTAGACATCCAGAACCGCATCGTCGGCAAACTCAACCGCGCGCGGCGACCGACCGGCCGCCGACGGATGCAACCGTTCGCTCGGGTCGCGCCCCACGACGCGCCTCTTGCGCGCCAGGAATATCTTGCCCCAGTTGCGCCAGGTCCCCACAGACGGAGCATCAGCGTTCATCTCGAACCACGTCCGCCAGCCTTCCGGCAACGGCAATGCGCAGCCTTCCAACCGCTCGACCATCCACACAAGCGGGATATTCGACAAAGGTCGCGCCGCCACAAATCCCGACAAATGCCCGCCCACATCGCTGTGACTGCCGCGAAACCAGACCTGCTGAATGGTCCCGTCCCAATCCGACCGTGTTTCCCATAACACCGGTTTAAATGCCTCACGGGTCTCATCCAAAGCCAACGCGTGAAACCCATGCTTAATTGAAAGCCCAAGCCGATGGTTGTGAAACGCGTGCTTCACCTCGCTCCAGCGCCACACAAATGGCGCACGAAACCCCAGCGACTTCACCGTATCAAAGACCGCGACCGCCTCGATCGGGGCCTCTGCGTGGCAAAACGCTGTTGTAAATTCCGCCACGATCTCGGGATCATGATTTTGCTGATAATGGCGATAGGCTTCGGTCACCATCCGCTCGGTCGCATTCTCTCGCCTCAATAGCCCGACCCGGTCAATCACGCCCGCCAAAGACCGCGCAGCGTAAGCCCCCCGCGAATAGCCCACCAAAAAGATCGTATCGCCGGGGCGATACCGCGACGCAAGCCAACCATAGGCGCGCCGGATCTGCCGGTTGATGCCGCGCCCCTCGATCACATTCAACGTCGCAGACCAATCGGTCCACTGCACACCCGCCTCGTAAAACAGGCTCACCGGCCTCTCCCCAACTTCGTCTTCCAGAAGCTTGTAAATCAGCCCGACGTTCGTCTCGCTGCCCTCGTCAAGCATCGACATCGTGCCATCAAGCAGGATCACATGGGTCGCCGCCTCGCGCACGATCTGTGGCGAGGACCGCTCGGTCCGGCGGAAAAAGCCTAATAGGCCTTTCAGGCGCTCGCCCAAAGCCATCAGAACCCTGACCCCGTCGGGCCGCAATTAAGAAACGTCATCTCCATGGGAAATGACCTAAGCCTCAAGCCTCGGATTTTCCATGAAATTCGCTGTGAAGTTTGTTGCGGTACCGATTAGGCAAGACAATCCGTAGTCACGACCTCGATGGCGCCGTAACCATTAAAGCGCGTGACCGTCGCCGTGGAATAAGCACCAAGCCCGTGCCAGACCAACCAATCACCCTCGGCCAGATCGCCCGGAAGCGGCACAGTGCCCGGCAACCGGTCCAGCGAGTCGCAGGTTGGACCGAACACAATATGCTCGACCGGCGCTGCCTTACGAATGCACCCCGAGGCAACCGGTTCGATGCGGTCAATGTTGCCAAGGATCGGCAATTCCGCCAGCCCGCCGTAAATTCCGTCGTTCAAAAACACCGCCCCGTCTTCGCGGATTGCTTTGACGCGGGTCGCAAGACTAAAGGATTCCGCCACCATCGCGCGCCCCGGCTCACACACCAGCGTCGGCACATCCGCGCCAAACGCGCGCAGGGTGGCAGTTTCGATCGCGGCAAAGATTGCCTCAAGGTCAGGAGCCCCGCCCGTGCGGTGCGCCGCATATCCGCCGCCCACGTTCAGACGCACAAGCTTAACGCCCGCCCGCTGTGCAACTTCCGCACAAATATCGATATAGGCCCGCCAAGCTGCAGGATCAGCGCATTGCGTGCCCGGATGAAACGTCATCGACGCGGTAAAGCCAGCCTCGGCAACCGCCTTCAAAAGCGCGACTGCCAACTCTGGGTCCGCGCCAAACTTCGCGCCGAAATCATAGATCGCGCCCTTCACCGGCAGGCGCAAGCGCACCGACACTTCGGCCGACAACGGCACGCCGCCGCGAACCAATTTTCCAAGTTCACCCAGCGAGTCGACCGAATACGACGCCACACCATGCCCGATGGAAGCGGCAACCTCTGCCTCTGACCGCACCGGGTTGTTGTAGTGAAGCACCGCGCTCGGCATCAGCTGTTTCACCCGCGCCATCTCAAACGGCGACGCCACATCGAACGCCTCCACACCGGCAGCCATCAGATTTTGAAGCACTTCCTCGGCATCATTCGCCTTGACCGCATAGGTCACAAGCCCGGGAAAACCCGACAAAAATCGCCTGGCTGTCGCCTGCAAAATCGACGGCGCAAAATACAGCACCGGATGGTCCGGACGCTGGGATAAAAGATGCCGGGACGGGGCGGAGTAAAGGGTGGCAACCAGAGACATCAGCGTTCCTTCTGCAATGCCAAAAGTGGTAAAGTTACACAGTTTTACCGATTCAAACTGACGAAAGATATTGTATATTCGACGATTTAGATGCTATTATGTTACAAATCGCCGAAGCAGGACTGCATATGGACGAAATTGATGACACTTTGATCGAACTTCTGGTCGAGAATGCCCGCATGCCCGTGGCAAACTTGGCCACAAAAATGAACCTTGCGCGCTCCACCGTTCAGGCGCGGCTCGAGCGCCTTGAGCAAAGGGGCATCATCACCGGCTACACCGTGCGCCTTGGCGACATAATGCGGTCCGAGCGGCTGCGTGCCACCGTGCTTTTGCAGATCGACCCGATGAAGCTTCCCGCCGTCTTGTCAAAACTCAAAGCCCTTCCCGAGGTCCGCGCCGCCCACACGGCATCGGGCCGCTTTGACCTCATCGTAACGCTCTCGGCACAGACCACAGAAGTCCTCGACAGCGCGCTTGACGCCATCGGCACCGTCAACGGCGTACGTACCTCGGAATCGCTGATCCACCTCACGACCAGGATCGACCGCCGCGCATTCTGAAACACCTCATATCGCCCCCCCGCCGATCACGCCTTTTCCTCACGCGACGGCCACGCTAAAAGCCACGCGCCAGCAATGAAGAAAGCGGACCCCATGCCGATGCACAAGACATTCGATGCTCAAGAAGCCGAAGCCCGCCTTTACGAGGCTTGGGAAACCGCAGGCGCGTTCAAAGCCGGGGCCAACGCGCACGATGGGGCCGAGACCTTTTCGATCATGATCCCGCCCCCGAACGTCACCGGCGTTCTGCACATGGGCCACGCCTTCAACAACACGCTGCAAGACATTCTGACCCGCTGGCACCGGATGCAGGGACACGACACGCTCTGGCAGCCCGGCCAGGACCACGCAGGCATCGCCACACAGATGGTTGTCGAACGCCAGTTGGGCGAAGACGGCAAACGCCGCACCGACTTCACGCGTGAAGAGTTCACCGCCAAAATCTGGGATTGGAAACAGAAATCCGGTGGCACGATCATCGAACAGCTAAAGCGCCTCGGTGCCTCCTGCGACTGGTCCCGCAACGCCTTTACTATGTCCGGTGCACCTGGCGCTCCTGCGGGCGAAGAAGGCAATTTCCACGATGCCGTCATCAAAGTCTTTGTTAAGATGTTTGAAGACGGGTTGATCTATCGGGGCAAGCGCCTCGTCAATTGGGACCCGCATTTTGAAACCGCTATTTCCGATCTCGAAGTCGAAAATATCGAGGTCGACGGCCACATGTGGCACTTCAAATACCCTCTCGCTGATGGGGCGACCTACGAATACGTCGAGAAAGACGAGAATGGAAATGTCACCCTGCGCGAGGTCCGCGACTACATCTCCATCGCCACCACGCGCCCCGAAACCATGCTCGGCGACGGCGCGGTCGCGGTTCACCCTTTAGATGAACGCTACGCCTCAATCATCGGTAAATTATGTGAAATCCCGATTGGACCGAAAGAACACCGCCGCCTGATCCCGATCATCACCGACGAATACCCTGACCCTGACTTCGGCTCGGGCGCAGTCAAAATCACCGGCGCGCACGACTTCAACGACTATCAGGTTGCCAAGCGAGGCAGCATTCCTATGTATCGCCTGATGGACACGAAGGGGGCGATGCGCAACGACGGCGCGCCCTACGCCGAAATGTCCGCCACCGCGATGTCCGTCGCCATAGGCGAGCGCACTCTGTCCGAAGCCGAAGCCGACACCATTAACCTAATCCCCGACGATCTCCGTGGCCTCGACCGGTTCGAGGCGCGCGAGAAAGTCATTGCACAGATCACCGAAGAGGGGCTTGCAGTCACCTATCTCCACAAGGAAATCGACCCAGAAACCAACTCCGAAGACCTGAGCCGCCGTCCGCTTGTTGACGCCAAGAAAATCATGCAGCCCTTCGGAGACCGCTCCAAAGTGGTCATCGAGCCCATGCTCACCGACCAATGGTTCGTCGACACCGACAAGATTGTTGGCCCCGCGCTGGAAGCTGTCCGCGACGGCACGACCGAAATCCTCCCCGAGCAGCACAAGAAGGTCTACTTCAACTGGCTGGAAAACATTGAGCCTTGGTGCATCTCGCGCCAGCTATGGTGGGGGCATCAGATTCCGGTTTGGTATGGTTTTGACCTCAGTGGCGCAGGCTTCAAGGACGATGAAGGCGACGGTGCACTCGACGAAGTTGAACTGAGACGTCTATTGTCCGACCAGTCGCTGCTCAAAGGCGACGAACACCACCACGCTGCCGCCAGTTTCGACGACGTTACAACACGCTTCGGAGATGTCCTTTCAACGCTACCGACACCGCTCCACCGCGCTCGTGTCGTCGAGGTCGAAGACCGTAGCGCCGCAGTAAAAGCAATTGCCGCAAGTCTCGCCGACTACAACATCAGCCAAGACCCAACGCATCTCGTCTACCCGGTCTACCGCGACCCTGACGTCTTGGACACATGGTTCTCCTCCGGCCTCTGGCCCATCGGCACCCTAGGGTGGCCCGAACAAACCGAAGCGCTCGACAAATACTTCCCCACTTCCGTCCTCGTCACCGGCTTTGACATCATTTTCTTCTGGGTCGCCCGGATGATGATGATGCAATACGCCGTCGTGGGTGAGCGGCCCTTCGACACCGTCTACGTCCACGCGCTTGTGCGCGACGAGAAGGGAAAGAAGATGTCGAAATCTCTTGGAAACGTCCTAGATCCCCTTGAACTCATTAACGAATACGGTGCTGATGCCGTTCGCTTTACGGTCACCTCAATGGCCGCAATGGGCCGCGACCTGAAACTCAGCACTCAACGCATCGCAGGCTACCGGAACTTCGGAACCAAGCTTTGGAACGCCTCGCGTTTCGCCGAAATGAACGGCGTCTTCGGCGCGCCTCGCTGGCAACCGGGCGAGCCCCTGAACGCCACCGCCAACAAGTGGATCATTGGTGAAGTTGCAAAGACACGCGAGGCCGTCGACGAGGCCCTTGCCGCCTTCCGCTTCAACGACGCCGCCAACACGCTCTACGCCTTCACCTACACCTATTGCGACTGGTATCTGGAGTTCTCCAAGCCACTGTTTGACACCGACGACGCCGACGAGACGCGTGAAGTCATGGCCTGGGCGCTCGATCAGATGCTGACGCTTCTGCACCCGATCATGCCTTTCATCACCGAAGAAATCTGGGGCCTCTCTGCCAGCCGCTCCAAAATGCTGATCCACGCCGACTGGCCCACATACGGCAGCGAACTCGTCGACGACGCGGCCGTCTCCGAAATGCGCTGGGTCCGCGATGTGATCGAAAAAGTCCGTCGCATCCGTGGCGAAATGAACGTACCGAAATCGCTCAAAGCCCCGCTCCTGCAACTGGCCTGCGACGACACGGGCAAAGCGGCCTGGGCGCGCAATGAAGTCATCATCTTGCGCGACCGCGAAGCAGGCATCGAAAGCCTGACCCCCGCCGACACCGCCCCGAAAGGCGCGGCCACCATCGCCGTAGACGGCGCAACATTCGCACTCCCGCTCGAGGGCCTGATCGACGTGGCGGCGGAAAAATCCCGCCTCGAAAGGTCGCTGCAGAAACTCGCAAAAGAACTCGGAGGCATGCGTGGCCGCCTCAACAACCCGAAATTCCTCGAAAGCGCGCCAGACGAGGTCATCGCCGAGACGAAGGAAAACCTCGCAGCGCGACAAGAGGAAGAAACGCGCCTGAAAACAGCGCTGGATCGCCTCGCCGAGGTCAGCTAAACGGCTTCTTTGGGTCAATAAATTCCAGGCCGCGTGGGGGGTGCAGCCTCCCCAACCCAAGGCGGCGCCCCAAATGCGCGGAGCTATACGCTACCTTACGATCCGATCGATTGCTCGCGTCACGCCGAGTGATTTGTCGCAAACCAAAGTTAGCACTTGCCGCCCCGCAGGCTTGGTTGCCACCACCGGCACAAACCGCGCCCCGGCTGCTGCGGCCGCCGTCACCGTGAATGTTCTTCGGCTCATCATCGTCAAAAGCCCCCTTTAGTTG